>JAHJRJ010000144.1 GCA_018830765.1 Bacteroidota bacterium
GCCAGCCAATGAAAAGTTCTTCCACCGCTGTTAAAAGGAATCAATAAAATAGCAAGAACACCCCCCAGAAGACTCAATAAAAGATTAATAAATATTTTAATAATAGAGATGAACATTCCGTGATAATCTTACAAAAATATAGCTTGAAAAGCAAGGAATGACTTGCCAATAAACCAAAAACACATTATCTTATAATAAAGTTTTGTGTCCTTTGTGAAAAACTTTTACCGCTAATTTTTGAAGAAGTTAAATTAGATTGTGGTTATAGAGTTGATTTATTAGTGGAAAAAAAACTGATAGTAGAAGTAAAATCTGTTGAAGCTCTTGCAGATATTCATTTGGCGCAGGTATTAAAAGAGTTATCTTATAATAAAGCTTTGTGTCCTTTGTGAAAAACTTTGAGCCCTTTGTGGTAAAAAAATAAGAAAAAAATAAAAAACGAAAGGAGAAGATATGCCAACCTTTATTTTAGTGACGAAATTATCACGAGATTTAACTAAAAACCCTGAGCTTCGGGAAGATATCGGTAAAGAATGGAAGACCAAAATCAGCCGTAAATGCCCGAACGTAAAATGGTTATCTCATTACGCATTGTTGGGACCGTACGATTTCATCGATATATATGAAGCAGATTCGGAAGAAGATGCCGCGAAGGTCTCTATGATTACGCTATCTTCAGGAGCTTCAGTTGCAGAGAGCTGGACGGCTATACCTTATAAAAGATTTTTAGAATTAATAAAAGAAATCTAAAAACAATTTATAATTTTTCCCTAGCGTAAGTATTGTCTATACTTTTAGGTTAAGATTCGATATTTAAGGATAGGTTGTTGTTTCAATGGAAGGATTGGATTCGTAGTCTTGAAGAATGTTGCAAAAAAACCGAAGTATCGTTGACTAAACCTTTTCAGACTCAGATAAATCCCGAAAATTGCATTTGAGAAATCACTTGTATATCTGCTTACTGTAATCTATTGTCTTATAACAAATTAAACACAGATTTTCTAATTGCATTGCATTAGAAAAAGTGTAATACTCTTTCACAACAACCTATTTAACATCAACATATTAAAGAAAGAAATTATTTCCTATTGCATTTTTCGGGATAAATATAAAAATGGAAAATCTCAAGTCTTACTATCAAATTAGATTTAAAGATTTATTGACTGAGATGAAAAAGCTTGAGAACGAAATAAACGAATTACTAAACAATGATTCTACGACCTACAGTATCGTAGATAGAACGGTCTCGTCTACGACTCTTCGACCTACGGTCTCGTAGAGAGTCGAAGACTCGTAGAGTAGAGAGGTAGTAGATCTTCAAGAAAATCCTAAGCATGAAACAGATATGTTTAGTCCGCCGAAGGTCGACGACTCGACTTGTAGAGCGGATTCAAGCTTAACCGTTGTCTCATTACATTCCATCCTTCATAAACATAATTCGCACTCCAAACCGTCAATAGCATAAAAAGAGCGCCCGCAATCAAATCAATCACATAGTGATATCTTAGATACACAGTCCCGAAAATTAAAAGTATTCCTGTCGTCCAAATAAATCCGGTTGTTTTCATCTTATATTTTTTTGTAATATACAACAAAACCAGAGTCATTTGTGTGTGGCCGCTGGGAAAAATATCACGTTGAACAATCTCAGCCGGGTTTGGATGTCCTTTCACAATAGATTCACCGTAATTAACAAAGTCACGAAGGAAATTCGTAACGAACAATCCCGGCAGTTCGGTGTTTAGTGTTGCAAAATTGTGCAAAGTAAATCGCGGCCCGACAGCCGGTAAGAAGAAATAACCGATGTACGATAAATAAAATCCGTAGACTACCAAGAACGCTGAAAAATAAAATTTTTCCATCTCACCTTTTCTGTACAACTCGTAACCGGCAACGATGAATAGAAAATAAAAACTCGAATACGCTATTTGTATTACCTCTGTTAAAACTGGTGTGGCAAATTTTGATAACCAAACTGTCGGGTCAACGCCAAACAACAACCTGTCTATCTCTATCAAAAGATCGTCGTAATCTTTTCCGTGAATCGGTGCAATCATAAAATACAGTTGTTTAAACGTCAATAAAACCATCGGCGCTATATACCAGATTCGTATATTTTTTATGATGCTGTTACGTTCGCTCTCCGATAAGTTTGCGATAATAACGACAAATGCAATGACAAAGATATTTAACCCGGTCAAAATACTCCAATGTTCGATACGTTCGCAAAATATTATATTGACGACGATGAGAAAAACACTAAACACAATTACTACGATATCGTGCGGTAATAACGGAGAGATGTAGTTTTTGATACGCATTAACGTAGATAGATAACAGTTAACGACATAAAGTAGATGAGTAAACCGAGGGCGTCGTTTGTTGTAGTGATGAAAGGACCTGTAGATACTGCCGGGTCAATCTTGATTTTATTTAATATGAACGGCATCATTGCACCGACGACTGTCGCATTGATAACTACAATAAGCAATGCAACACCGATTGCAAATCCGAACCAAAAGTCTCCGAACCAAACTGAAGAGACAAGAGTAAGAAGCGAACTTAAAATTAGCCCGTTAGATATCGCTATACCGAATTCTTTTATCAATCTTTGTTTAATTTGTCCATACCAAATTTCACCGGTGGCAAGTCCGCGCACTACTATTGCCGAAGATTGTATTCCTGCGTTTCCTCCCATTGCCATAACAATCGGGATGAAAAAAGCAGCAACTATAATTTTTTCTAATGAAGCTTGGAATTCGCTCAACACAACAGCCGACAACAATTCGCCGACGAATGCCATCAAAAGCCAGGGCAGCCGTAATCTCATGATTCGCAAGACGGACGAGGAAGAAGTTTCAGTTCCGGTAATACCGGCCATTTTTTCGATGTCTTCAGTCGCTTCTTCTTTAATGACATCGACTACGTCATCAATAGTAATTCTACCGACTAACTGATTTTTATCGTTCACTACAGGAATCGAGATTAGGTCGTATTTCTGCATAATATTTGCCACTTCTTCCTGGTCGGTCATCACGTTAACGCTAATTATGTCGGCAGACATAGATTTCTGAATCCGCTGTCGCGGTGAATTTGTAATTAAATCTTTTAGCGTCAAAGTTCCGCACAAAATACTTGCATCGTCAACCGCATACAATACGTTGATGTCATCGATTTCTTTTGCAGCTTCACGCACTTTATCCATCGCTTGGTGAACGGTGTCGTGGACATTCACCGTAACCACCTCGGTAGCCATAATACCGCCGGCTGTGTCTTCGGGATAGCGCAGAAGTTCCTGAACCTCTGCCGAATCTTCGGCGGGCATTCCGCGAAGAACCGTATCCGCCATCTTATCCGATAGTTCAGCGATGATATCGGCTGCATCATCCGATTCCAACTGCCCGACTAACAACGAGATGCGTTCTTGTGATAATGTTTGCAGCAACCCCTGCCTTATCCCGAGGTCTAACTCTAACAAAACTTCGCCGGCAGTCGTAACATCGAGTAGGTTGAAAATGTATTCTCTGTCGTCAACTTCTTTTAAGTGGTTGATAATTTCAGCGATATCTGCCGGATGAAGGTCGGTGAGTATATTCAATAGAGCAGGCGCAACTTTTTCGTGAATAAGCTCTTCGATATCAAACATCAACTCTTCGTCAACTTCAATCGTCTTCAAACCTCGGCGTAAAGGTGTTGATATGGCATCTTCATTCGTGTTGTCTGTATTTTTGTCTAATTCAACCATTTTCTATTATTTGAGTTATTTTATTTGTTAGGTCGACGAATTCTTCCACAGTTAGCTCTTCAGGCCTTTTTTCCAACGGAAAATCGATACTGCCGATAATTTTTTGAACAACGTCTTCATCGAAAGGCAAAAACTTTAATCCATTCCTTAAAGTCTTCCGGCGTTTACCAAAAGTTGTTCTGACGATTAGACGAAACAGATCTTCATCCACACTATAAGGAAGCTCATCATAAAAAACTATCCTTACTACGGCTGAGGTTACTGTTGGTTTCGGGTAAAAACAATTTGCCGAAACATTGAATAGAATTTCCGGCTTACCGTAAAATTGTGTGAGCAGAGAAAGTATTCCGTAACTTTTTGTCCCGCGCTTCGCAGCAATTCGTTGAGCTACTTCACGCTGTATCATTACTGTAAAATCGGATATATAAGACCTGTTGTCGATTGTATTAAACAGAATCTCGCTTGTTAAATAGTAAGGAATGTTTCCAACAAGTCGGATTTTTTTTTCGCCTTTATCCGTTAACTCGGAAAATTTTAAGTCTAATATATCTTTATTAATTACCTCTAACTTTTCACAGGAAAACTTACGCATCAGTTCAGCTGCGACCACGCTGTCAATTTCTACAGCTATTAATCTAGAAACTTTCTCGATAATAAATTTAGTGAGTGCCCCTTCGCCGGGACCGATTTCAACAATAACATCTTGCGTTGATAAGCTGAGACTTGCAACAATTTTTTTAGCGATATTATCGTCAATTAAAAAATTTTGTCCTAGCGATTTCTTCGGTTTTACAAATATTCTACTTGTATTTATACTCATTCCTTACGGCTTCTTGAACAATTTTTTGAACGCATCTTCTGCTTTTTTCTTTAATCCTTCCGCGCCCTTCTGTTTAACACTATCTACTAATTGTTTGCCTTCTTCTAGTATTTTCCCTTCTAACTCGCTTTTCTTTTTTTCAAACTCTTGACGCGCCAGTTCTTCGAGTTGTTTCTGCTGTTCTTTGGTGTTTATGCTTATAGCCGGCTTCGTTAAATATCCACCGACGGATAAGTTTATTGTTACTCTGCCGTCCTTATCCTTTAGCAAATTGATTACTTGACCCGCTGTGCCGCCTAACTTTATTTTATCCGAAAGAGAACCGGACAATTTAATACCTATCCTATAGTCGAGAGAACCGTCGAATCCTTGCGAACCATTCACAGAAAAATCGTTGTTAAGTGCATTTATTTTCAAATCTTTCAATGTAATTCGACCGTTCGAAATCGTAAAAATGTTCGACCAATTCTTAAAGTCAACTGACCGCAACTCCTGAACACCTGTAAATTCTGCTATAGATGCCATTAACGGATAACCTACAAATCTGCCGTCGTTTACTTGTACCCTTCCGTCTCCAGATAGAGTTTGAGATATAAGCCCGAGTGTATCGTCCAAGCTGCCTTTCATTTTTGTGTTCATCGAAAATTTGCCGAATAGATTGTTTCCGAAAGAAGTGAATTTCGGTAGAAAAGCGTTTGCTTCAACTCCGGTTATATCGAGTTCAAGATTGAATGGTCGTTCTTCAAACTTTCTTAAGTCGAGAGTACCTTGTGTTGTTATGTTCCCTTGAAAAGCATTCACGGAAAAATTCTGAAGCATCACAATTCCATCTTTTATATTCATTGAACCGCGAGCATTCGAGAAATCGAATTTATCCGTAGAAAGCTTTTGGATATTCACACTGGCTGAAATATCCACATCCGGGAATGGAAGTCCGACTTGTTTCGGCTTTTCTCCTGTTTTGGTTTCTGTACTCGGTTCACCCCGTAAACCCCGTTCACGGGGTAAACGGGGTTCAAGTATCAAATCAGCTGTGCGCAAATTATTGGAGTTTAAAGTCAGCGAAACGGAGGGTTTCCCTTCCACTTCTTCCAGAAACATAGCTAAATAATTCGACATCTTGAATGCTAACTTCAAATCCGACTCTCCGATATTCATCGACAATTGTTTTGATTCTATAATTTGATTGTTGAACGCAATCGTTCCGGTAAAATTTTTAACGGGCTTTGGTGAATCAGCAGTCATCATCGATACATTGTCGAACTCTAATTTACCGTCAGCTTTAATATTTTTAGGGGCTTTGACTTTACCCGCAAGAGAAACATTTCCCTTCATCACTCCGGAAAGTTCTGTTCCTTTATCCAGAGGATAATAATCTTTTATATCTGTTAAATTAAAAGCGGCGTTGAAGTTTGCAGAAAGCGACGGGTCGTCGAAATCGTTTACAGAGAATTTTCCCGTTACACTATTGTTTCCGAGATTTAGCGAAAGTTTATTGATTTCAAACCTACCGATTTGGGAGGTTCGTTCGAATTCACCTCTTAAATTTATATTAGTGATAGATTTGGGAAGCTGTGCATATTTGAGCGCTCCGTTCAATGCCGAAAAATTTCCGGTTACTGCCGGCACCGTACTATCGGACAACTCACCTTTGACCGCCAACGACAGGTTGAATAATCCTGTTGTGGTTAAACCCTCGGAAGCTTTTAATAATTCTTGTGGAAGAAGGGTAAGCAATTTGGATACCTGCTCATTATTCGATTCAATTTTAAGATTAACGTAAGGAGTTGTTTGTGTGTTTGCGATTGCTCCTGTCATTTTCATTCCGAGTTCGCGAATTTTTACCAAAACTGAATCGAATACCAATTCATCTTTTTCGCCCACGTAAGATAAAGTTAGATTCATTTTAACGGGAAGTTTTTCCACAAGTAAACTTTTAGTCGAACCATAACTAATTCCATCGATTCCGACATCGGATTTTATTATTATGTTATTAGCGCCAGATGCTGTTGCGATCCGGGTTTTTTGGTTGAACCCCTCAATCACAAATCGCCTGTCTTCTTTAAAATCTACATATTGAATATTGCCATCAGTTATTCGGAAATTGGACACAAGAAGCGCTGCCGATGACTCGAAATCCACTCTTACCGTTACTTCTGGTTCGCGTTCAGGTTTATGAGCATCTGCCGGCATCGAATAATTTGCGATGCCGTCCTTATTGACCTCCAGAAAAATAACCGGTTTTGTAAGTTTAAATTCATTTACCTCCACTCGATTCCGTAAAAGTGCAAAAATTTCGACGTCTATCAATAATTCGTCAAGAGAAATAAAGTCTTTGCTTTCAAACTTCACGTTCGGAGGATTTGAGATTCTAAAGCCTTCGATTTCGATTCCGAATGTCGGAAAAATAGATAATGAGATATCCTTAATTTCGACCTGGCGCTGCGTTGCCTCTTCAATTTGTGGGATGACAAAGCTTTTTAAACGTTCGTTTGTGAAATAAAGTTTTAGGAAGATTGTAACCCCGACGATAATAATGACCGGGATAGATATTAAGACAAGCCAAAATTTTTTCTTTTTACCTGTCATAAAATGCCTCGTTCTCAATTAGATTTAGTTAATTAATTTGTGAAAATATAGTTAATTAAGAAAGGAATGTCAATATAATTTTCGGAAGGTTCGTTGATTTTATTAATAAATAATCGTATCTTGATTCGAAATAATTTCAAGAGGATAAAATGGTTGATAATAATCAACAACCTGAACAGAAGCAGAATACTGAAGTACCGGTCGAACAACCGAGACAACAAAATCAACAGAGACCTCAGCGACGAAGATATAGGCCTCATTATTCGCAAGAACGAAAAGAAGCGAGAAAAGAAGCGCCACAAGCACCCATACAGCAATTATATATTTCGGTTGTAATCACGCTTTATAATGAACGTGACTCCTTAAAAGAGTTATACGATAAACTTCATAATACTTTGATTTCGATGAATAGTAAGCATGAAATTGTGTTCGTTGACGATGGCAGCACGGATGATTCGGCACGAGTATTAAAAGAGATACGCCAAAAAGATAACCGCGTAAAGGTAATAATTTTTAGAAGAAATTACGGTAAATCCGCCGCATTATCAGCCGGTTTTGAACACGCAAAAGGTGATATCATTATAACGATGGACGCCGACTTACAAGATGACCCCGCTGAAATACCTAATTTGACAAATGCTTTATTGAAAGGCGTCGATTTGGTTTCCGGTTGGAAAAAGAAACGCCGCGACCCGATTACTAAAACAATTCCTTCCCGCTTTTTTAATTTTGTTACTTCATTATTTACAGGAATAAAAATACACGATTTTAATTGCGGTTTAAAAGCATACAAAAAAGACGTCGTAAAAGAAATCAACATTTACGGCGAGTTGCACAGATATATTCCGGCTTTAGCTCATTGGAAAGGTTTCTCGGTCGGCGAAATACCTGTTCAGCATAATCCACGTAAGTATGGGAAAACCAAATTCGGATTCGGCCGTTTCTGGAAAGGGTTTTTGGATTTAATCACGATGCTTTTTACCACACGATACTTGCAAAGACCTTTGCACTTATTCGGCTTCTGGGGTATAATCTTCGCATTCGCCGGTTTTGCAATTGACGCATGGCTTGTTGTGGAATGGATTAGAGGTTTAACCGCCTTGAGCAATCGTCCTTTATTTTTAGGAGGCGTGTTGCTAATGATCGTAGGAATACAATTCATCTCAATCGGACTTATCGGTGAGATGATCACAAAAACTCGCGCATCAAAAGAAGAATTCTCAATTAAAGAATTTTGGAAATAAGGGATAATATCCTTGAAGCAAGTTAAAAGTGACTGCAGGTATTTTCGGGGAGATATCCCGTGCAAACCTCACAAAAAACACGGAGTGCATTGCTTCGATAAAAAGGGAAATCCTTGCTCTTACTACGATAAGACATCCGGTAAAATTCTTATCATAAAACTTGGAGCGATAGGTGATGTCATTAGAACAACTCCTATCCTGCATAAGCTTAAAGAGAAAAACCCAAAAGCTGAAATATGGTGGCTAACTTTAACGCCCGAAGTCGTTCCAAGTATTGTCGATGTTGTTCTACCATTCACCGTTCAAAGCATTACTACGTTGCAAGCTGTTAAGTTCGATATCATTTATAATTTCGACAAAGACAAAGAAGCCTCAGCTCTCTGCTCTATGCTCTCTGCTAACAGCAAAAAAGGATTTACACTCAAAAATGGTAAGTGTTCCCCAATCAACAAAGCAGCCGAACACAAATTTATCACCGGTTTGTTCGACGACGTTAATAAAGCTAACACGAAAAGTTATTTGGATGAAATTTTCAAGATTGCCGGATTTAAATTCAAGGGTGAGAAGTACATACTTGAGAATGGATTAAGTGGGTTTGATTGGAAACTTCCGAAAAATAAAAAGATTGTTGGCTTAAATACCGGCTGCGGCGGCAGGTGGACTTCACGTCTCTGGCCTGAAAAATACTGGGTTGAATTAGCTAAGAAATTAAAAAAAGTCGGTTATATTCCATTACTTTTGGGTGGTGAACAAGAACATGCGAAAAATCTTAAAATCGCAAAACAAAGCGGTGCAAAATATTTAGGTCATTTCCCACTCAAACAATTCATGTCGGAAGTCAATCAATGCGACCTCATAGTTACTGCCGTAACAATGGCAATGCACATTACAATCGGACTTGGAAAGAAGATTGTTCTTTTCAACAACATTTTCAACAGAAACGAATTCGAGCTTTACGGACTTGGCGAAATACTCGAACCCGAATTCGATTGCAACTGTTACTTCTCCCCTACTTGCAAAAACAACTGTATGCAATACATTCACGTCGATAGAGTTTTCAACACAATTCAGAACCTCCTGAACAAGTGATATGGCAAAAAAGGAAAAACTGAAACAACTTCAAGAGAAAAAAAACTTCGACATAAAAGACTGGCACGCAATAGCTTTCATCGTCGCTGCAGTAATCGTTTTCTTCCGCGATCTTCTTTTAATGAAGGCGTTCATGTGGGAAGATTTTCTTTATCAATTCTATCCTTTCCGCAACTTTGCTGCTGTATCGATATCAAACGGTGAACTACCACTCTGGAATCCATACACATTCAACGGAATGCCTTTCCAAGCTGACATACAATCGGCATTGTTTTATATTCCTAATTTAATTCTTACCATTTTCGTAAGCAGCGACCGTTTGCATTTTTACTGGGTCGAATTGTTTGTGATTCTACATTATATGATTGCCGGAATAACAATGTATTACTTGATGCGCCATTTCAAATTAGACAGACTAATTGCCCTATTCAGCGCTCTAGTTTACACGCTCTCCGGGTTTATGATTACGCACGGGATTCACCAGATAATTATAAATCATGTTTCCTGGTTACCTCTAATATTTCTTCTTTTCAAAAAAGCACTCGAAGAAAAATCTCTCCTTTTCACTATCCTCGGTGGATTAGTACTCGGTCATTCGGTACTTGCCGGCTTTCCACAATTAAGTTTATATATATTTTTGCTCTTATTCTTTTATTTTATTTTTGAATTCGGTTGGACAATCAAAACACCCGGTATCAAACACGCAATACCGATTGTTCCTTATGCTGCCTGCTTCGTAATTATTGCAATAGCTCTTACGGCCATTCAAATGTTACCGACTCTCGAACTTGCGCCTCAATCGGCAAGGGCAGAAATAACTTATGAAAAATCTCAGGAAGGCACTTTAGCCCCTCAACAAATTATCACGTTATTAATTCCAAAGTTTTTTGGAGAACACAGTGCAGTCGAAAATAATTATTGGGGACCGGGTGCCTACTGGCAATACTGGGAAACAAACATCTATATTGGAATTGCAGCATTAATTTTAGTCGTAATTGCTTTAACATTAGCTTTTAAAAATAAGATAATCGGTTTCTTCAGCTTTATACTTTTGTTTGGATTTCTATATGCGCTTGGCGATTATTTTATCCTCCACAAGTTCTTCTTCTTCAATATTCCGGGTTTTCATTTATTCAGAAATCCGGGAAGAATGTCGCTCTGGTTCAGCTTTGCCGCAGCCATTCTAAGCGGTTTCGGATTAAGAGAACTATTAACTTATAATAAAAATAGATTAAAAATCGTACTGATTGTTATACTTTCAACCTCTGTCCTAATTTGGATTTTAGTTCAAACCGGTTTATTTCAGACCTACCCCAACCAGGAATTTCTTTTGCAGATTAGAGAAATCGCAACCTCGAATGCAAATATTTTTATCGCCTTTGCTATCGTAATAAGTGCTTTGATATTCATCTTTTATTTATCTAAAATCTCTTCTTTTGTCTTAATCGGATTATTAATACTGATACAATTTATAGATCAAAATATTTTCGGGTTTTCATTCAACAACGGAAAAGTTAGCCCCACTGAATATTACAAAAGTACAGAACAGCTTGTTAATTATTTAAAGGAAGAGGGAAAGAAAGAATACTTCCGTATTAATTCACGTAAAGGCAGGAATATGATACTCGACCGTAATCAAGGTATGGTCGATAAAATTTTTATGATGGAAGGCTACACACCGCTCTCGCTTCAAAGAATATACCCGCCGGCTGAAACATGGGACAAGGTTTGCGACTTGCTGAATGCCAAGTATCGCATTGAAGTTGACGAAGCGGCACGAAGTATGAGATTAAAAACATCCAACACTTATTTACCTCGGTCTTATTTTGTTTATGATTACAGAGTTATTACAGATGAAAACTCTATCAAAGCATATATGTCAAGCCAAGAGTTTAACCCGCGCCAGACAGTAATTCTTGAAGAAGACCCGAAGATCACCGGCGACAGACAAAACGATTGGAGCTCTTGGAAGGCTAATATCGCTTCATATAATCTAAACTCGATTTATCTTGATGTCTCTACACCAAAAGATGGGATACTTGTTCTAAGCGAAATTTATTATCCCGGTTGGAATGCTTTCATCGATGGAGTTAAACATAAGGTTTTGAGATCCAATTGGAATCTCCGCGCTGTACCCGTAAAGCAAGGTAATCATAAAGTTCAAATCAAGTTCGAGCCTGAATCATTTAAACGAGGATCTTTTATTACACTGAGTTCTATTGGATTATGTGCAATAGGTATCGTATATTCTTTATACAAAAAGAAGAAAAAAGCAACGACATAATATGTACTCTATCGTAATACCGATTTTTAATGAACAGGAAACAATCCCAGAGCTGTACAGAAGATTGAAAGCAGTAATGGATAAGCTTGATAGCCCTGCTGAAATTATCTTTATAGATGACTGCAGCAGAGATAACTCTTTTGACTTGATGTTAAATCTAAACAAGCAAGATCAAAAAGTTAGATTAATTCGTTTCTCCCGTAATTTTGGACATCAAGTCGCTATTTCTGCAGGTTTGGATTTTGTCTCAGGCGACGCGGTAATTTTAATGGATGGCGATTTACAAGACCCGCCTGAGTTGATTCCGAACTTAATCAGCAAATGGAAAGAAGGTTTTGAAGTTGTTTATACAATAAAGAGAAGCAGAAAAGAAAATTTCTTGAAGCAAGTTGCTTTTCATTCCTTTTATAAAGTTATGCACGCATTTTCTTCTGTCTCTATACCTATTGAGGCGGGAAATTTTTCTTTAATAGATAAGAAGGTTGCTGACGTTTTTAGAAAAATGCCCGAACGGAACAGATATATCAGCGGTATGCGTGCTTGGGCTGGCTTCAAACAAACGGGTGTCGAATTTCATCGCGAATCTCGCTTCGCCGGTAAACCTCAAATGACACTCGGCCGGCTGATAGGGCTTGCTTTAGACGGAATTTTTTCTTTCTCAAAAGCACCGCTTCGTTTTGCAATTTATGTGGGATTAACTTCAGCTATCATCTCTTTCGTGGGTGGTTTGTACGTTATTTACGAAAAACTTTTTACCAACAAGGCAATTCTCGGTTGGGCATCAACGATCGTCTCTATCGCATTCTTAGGCGGGATGATTCTGCTAACGCTCGGCATCATCGGTGAATACATCGGTAGAATCTACGACGAAGTTAAACAGAGGCCTCTGTATATCATCAGAGATAAAGTTGGATTCTGAAAACGCATGAACATTATTGTTATCGGTCCGGCTTACCCTTGGCGTGGTGGTATCGCTCATTTCAATTCGCTTCTCGCAAAATACTTATGCAAAAATCATCAAGTCGAAATTATTACTTTCACCCGGCAATATCCAAAAATTTTCTTTCCCGGTAAAAC
The DNA here is from genome assembly GCA_018830765.1 of Bacteroidota bacterium. Taxonomy (GTDB): domain Bacteria; phylum Bacteroidota; class Ignavibacteria; order UBA10030; family BY39; genus JAHJRJ01. The sequence continues at coordinate 12,849 of JAHJRJ010000144.1, forward strand.
TCAGAACGAAATAGACGGCAAGTCACCATCAGTTCCTGTCGTTCAATTAATCGATTCTATCAATCCATTTAATTGGATAAAAGTTGCCAAAGAAATTCGCGAACGAAAACCTGATTTACTAATTTTTAAGTATTGGCTTCCTTTTTTCGGGCCTTGTTTTAGAACAATCGCTAAACACGCAAAGAAAAATTCTAACATAAAAGTCTTGTTTATATGCGATAATGTAATTCCGCACGAAAAACGTCCCGGCGATATTGCTTTCACTAAATATGCATTTAAACAATCCGATTATTTTATAGTCCAATCAAAATCTGTTGAGACCGATCTCCTCTCTCTTTTCCCAAATGCAAAATATAAATTCGCACCGCATCCTGTTTATGAAATTTTTGGTTCACCAATCGATAAACCTCAAGCACATAAAACGTTAGGCATTTATTCAGAAAAAGTAATTTTATTTTTCGGCTATATCCGCCAATATAAGGGCTTGATGGTTTTACTTGATGCAATGAATGAGATTGCGAAAACGTCAACTCCTCCACGTTTGTTAGTTGTAGGCGAGTTCTATGATGACGAAGAAAAGTATCGCAATCGTGTAAAAGAATTGCAGTTGGAAAATTTTGTTCAGTTCGTTTCCGATTATGTTCCAAATGATAAAGTAAATATTTATTTTTCAGCCGCCGATGTAGTCGTGCTACCATACATTTCTGCAACGCAAAGCGGCATCACACAAATTGCTTATAATTTCGATAAACCAGTTATATCGACTGATGTCGGTGGACTTGCTGAAGTTGTGATTGATGGTCAAACAGGTTTCATAGTTCCACCTAACAACCCGAAAAAATTGGCTGAAGCAATTATAAAATTTTATAGTGAAAAAAAAGAAAAAGAGTTTTCGAATAATGTTAAAGTTGAAAAAAGAAAATATTCTTGGAAACATTTTGTTGAAACAATTGAAGATGTAGTCAACAATAATTGATTTTGGATGGAAATTAATGAACTCAATGAAAAATTTATTACCCCTTTTGACATATAGGGTTATTAAGCCTTATAACTCAAGACTTCTAGATGTCAGAGACAGATATAATAGATTAATAATTACTTTTTAATTTACACATATTATTTATTGATATTTATTAAAAACGAATAAAAGCGAGATAATATGAAAAATAATTTAGAGTTAATATCATTATTAAATGATAAAATTGAAATCTCACAATATGCTATCCAACATAAGTTACGATTTGAAAAAATCATAAATTCAATCCTTTCTTTTGAGGTAAATAATTCCAATAAAAATTTTATCAAGATATTGGATTTTGGAAGTTTAGATGGAACACTAGCTATTGCATTAAAATCGTTTGGTTTTGAAGTTATTTGTACCGATATAGACGAGGTACTCAACGAATTTTCGAGTAACTACATAAATAATAATATAATATACAAACCATTATTGTCTGAACAGGAAATAATACCTTTACCAGATAACTATTTTCATTATGTTGTTTTTTCTGAGGTTCTAGAACATCTTTACAATAGCCCTTTAGCATATCTAAATGAAATTCATAGAGTACTTAAAAATAATGGCAAATTAATACTAACTACACCAAATGTTATGCGTTTGGAAAACAAAATTAAGTTTTTTCTTAATTTAAATATATATCAAGACCTTGAGCGTTATTGCTATAATCCACGATTTCATTTACATTTCAAAGAATATACAAGAAAAGAAGTAAAAATATTATTAGAAAAGCATTTAAATTTTAAAAATGTAAATATAAAACTCTTTGATTATGTTGGAGGTCGAACCATAAAAGCGCGTTTTGTTCAACGGATATTATTTTTATTTAATATTATATTCCCATTTCTAAAAAATTGCATGCTAGTAACAGCAAATAAAAATTAAAATCAATTATATTTTTATGTTTAGTTGAATTTGTGTTATTATTATTTTCACCTATTTAAACCGAGATAATGAAATTGGATATTATTACAGAGCACGATAAAAAATACTGGCA
>JAHJRJ010000145.1 GCA_018830765.1 Bacteroidota bacterium
AAAATGCAATCTTCCTTTATCCATTTCTCTGCCCGCAATGGCAACTAACTAGTAAATAGACGACATATGTCGTTTATTTTCTTTATATTTTTATTCATTATAACAAAAACATTTCTGGTCAAAATCCCGCAGCACCTATTAGCTGATGCAATTTAACTATGGCTAATATAATAAAAGAATTTGCTGTTATCAAGTGTTTGTATTTTTTCAAATTTTTGTGCAATTATAATTACAATGCTTCTTGAAAATAAGATTTTATTTTGCTATAATAAAATAGGAAAATTTTTGAACCCTAAATATGCCGACGATAATTATGCAAAGTTTTGGCTTGATCCAGTAGAACTTTCAAGATCAATAGGATACAATGCAATGGAATGAGTACTTTAACAGATAAAATTGCTGAAGCTTTTATTACAACTATAATTACGAGATGCAAATAATGAACAAAGAAATAAATGGCGATTTATTGGAAAAGGTATAGGCATACATTGGGAAGAAATTGATGAGGACATCTCAGTCGAATCATTGTTAAGTTACTGATGTTACGCATATCCATAATACATTAGATAATCCGTCAGCTGACGGACGAAATCTCTGCGTTCTTAGCGTCTCTGCGTTTTGTTTTCCTATTAGAAAAAGCATATCGCAGAGTCGCCGAGTGCGCAGAGGAACGCAGAGACAAGAAAATGAGACTCGTGCGTAACATCAGTAAGTTATTAATTCATTTTGTGTTTGGGAGATTACCGACCAATCAGATTATTCCCTTTTTGTTTGTATTTTTTCAAATTTTTGTGCAATTTTAATTAAAAAATACAATGCCCCTAAAAATATACAACACACTTACTCGTAAAAAAGAAGAATTTAAACCCATCCACGATGGACGAGTTGGAATTTATGTCTGCGGTCCGACTGTTTACGGACATTCGCATATCGGTCATGCTAAAAGTTATGTTTCGTTCGATGTAATTGTGCGGTACTTGCGATACTTAGGTTACAAAGTCCTGTATGTTCAAAACATCACAGATGTTGGTCATTTAACCGACGATGCTGACCAAGGTGAAGATAAAATTGAGAAACAGTCGCGCCTTGACCGTGTTCACCCAATGGAGATTGCACAGAAATATACGCAAAGCTATTTCGAGGATATGGATAAACTCGGCGTGCAACGGCCGAATATAAGTCCAACTGCAACAGGACATATAATCGAACAAATTGATATTGTCAAAACTCTTCTCGAAAAAGGTTATGCATATGAGGTAAACGGTTCAGTTTATTTTGACGTGCAAAAATTTAAGGAATATGGAAAGCTTTCCGGCAGATCAATCGAGGATATGGTTGCGGGTATACGAGTTGATATTCATGATGATAAGCGCCATCCGGCAGATTTTGCGCTTTGGAAAAAAGCTGAACCCGGTCATATAATGCAATGGGAAAGTCCGTGGGGCAAAGGTTACCCAGGCTGGCATATCGAGTGCTCAGCTATGTCTATGAAATATTTAGGTGTCCCGCCGGATAGCGGGATTGATATACACGGCGGTGGATTGGAGAACCAATTCCCGCACCACGAGTGTGAAATTGCACAGAGCGAAGCCGCAACGGGCAAACCGTTTGTGAAGTACTGGATTCATAATAATATGGTAACAGTAAACGGACAAAAAATGGGCAAATCGCTCGGCAATGTTATCAATTTGAAAGATGCTTTTAAGACATACCATCCACTCGTCGTGCGGTTTTTCATTCTGCAAAGTCATTACCGCAGCACTCTCGATTTTAGCGATGACGCTTTAGAAGGTGCAGCAAAAGGTTTGGAAAAGCTTCATAACACTTTAAGGAATGTTCGTAGTGAGTTAATAAAAGGGGTAACCGGCGGGCTTCAAATTGATATTGATGGGTTCAAGTCAAATTTTTTAGAGGCGATGGATGACGATTTCAACACACCGCAAGCCATTGCAGTGCTATTCGATTTGAGTCGTGAAATAAATGCAATTTTAAACGAGGGAAAAGCGACTAGTGAAGATTTGGGTAAAGTGGATGATTTATTCACTGAACTTGGTGGAAATATCTTAGGAATAATTCCG
>JAHJRJ010000146.1 GCA_018830765.1 Bacteroidota bacterium
CGGGCTTCCCCAAAGAGGAACAATACGGATTGAAGAGCCAAATGCAGCGATCGGCGGTCTCAATTCCGGCGAACATAGCAGAGGGATACGGGCGGGCGAATCGGAAGGAATACCTGCATTTCCTATCGTACTCGCGGGCATCGCTGATGGAAGAAGTCGGGAAAATGCTCACGCGCCTAATACAATCCCTCAAAGCACACTAAACCCTAATGCCTCCACCCCAAACCCTATTCCCTACACCCTAAGCACTGCCTATTCCCTAATCCCCAAAGTTACTCCTGAGCAGGTTGCAAAGATGGCTTTTGCCGATATTGCCTGCGGCTCAGGTTCGTTTTTGATTGAAGTTTACACCCAGTTGTTGGATTACCACACAAAATATTACCTTGACCATCCCGAGCAAGCAAAAAAGGGCGATATTGAAACGCGCGAAGGTAAAACGGTTCTCTCGCTCAAGAAACGACAGGAGATTTTGACTAATAATATTTACGGCGTTGATATTGATTTTCAGGCGACGGAAGTTACACAACTATCGCTTTACCTTAAATTGCTTGAAGACGTAACGATGAACGATGCTTTCCAATACAGCTTATTGAAGGAAAAGATACTACCCGACTTACGGAATAATATTGTTTGCGGCAACTCGTTGATAGGGACTGATATTTTAGAAGGCAAGCTGTTCGACAGCGAAGAAGAGCGTAAACTCAACCCGATGAATTTTGAAGATGCTTTTCCAAAAGTAATGCAAAAGGGTGGTTTTGATGCAGTTGTGGGGAACCCGCCGTACCGTAAAGAACGAGACAGTATAGAGTTCATCGCCGACTTAAAGAGGTCGAAATTTGGGAAGCAATACTACGAGGGTAAAATGAATCTATGGTATTTCTTTCTCCATAGAGCTATAGAATTAACGAAAAAAGGCGGCTTCATTTCATTTATAGTTTCGTCGTACTGGTTGAAAGGTTCTGGTGCCAGAAAGTTGATACAGCACGTAAAAGCCGAATGTAGTTTCGTTGACACAGTCGAATTTACTAAGAATAAAATATTCGATAAAGTCAGCGGTCAACATATGATATTTACGGTCATCAGAGACAAAAAAAATCAAAAGGTGAAATGTCAACGTTTCACATCGGAGGGTCTTCATCCGAACGAGATTGCTCGTGTGCTAACAGAAAAATCTGCCAAGCAGTCTCAAGTTTATTCTGTGGACGAAGTTCAGTTTTACACTATTGATGGAAAAATAAATTTTGGGCTGGGATCCTATTTGTACATTCTTAGTCATTTGGAAAAATCTTCATTTCAACTAGAAAACGGGAGTGGGTCATTTGAGGTTAGCCAAGGAATTGTCGAAGCACCAGATTCGATTAGCCGTGCCGTCGCAGAGTATGCCAATCAACCTGAATTGGCAGGTGAAGGAGTTTTCGTTTTATCAAAAAGAGAAATAAAAAAAATCAGGTTTAACGAACGGGAAAAATTGTTTATTAAACGGTACCTTCATGCTGCCGATGTTAGTCGTTATCACTGGCAATTTTCAGGCTACTTCGTTTTCTATATCGGTAACAAAGAAAATAAACAAATCGATAGGGCGAGATGGTTGTATCCTAACATTAGTAGGCATTTGGATCGGTACAAAGGCTTTATCACTTCTTCGAACCGTCCCTATGGTATTCATCGCACTCGTGAAAGTCGTTTTTTCGCGAGCGAAAAGCTATTGTGTCCTAACATGTTTGATAGGCCAAATTTTGCATACTGCGTCGATGAATACTATGTAAATTTTGCATTTAACGTTATTATCTCTGGACAGACTTCTTACTCTCTCAAGTACTTGCTTGGTTTATTAAACTCTAAATTAGGGGCTTTTTGGTTTAACATTAACGGTAAGAAGCGCGGAATAAACAATGATGTCGGAGTTGCGGTGATGCGACAATTTCCTGTTCACCGCATCAATTTTTCCAATTTAGCAGAGATAGATTGGCATGACAATATAGTCAACTTAGTCGAGCAGATGTTGTCGGCGAAGCAAAGAGCCGCTGCCGCTAAAACAGATGCGGAGATAAATAAACTCGAACTTCAAATTGACTCACTCGACCGCAAAATAGACGAGGCGGTGTATGAGCTGTATGGTTTAACTGAGGAAGAGATAAGGACTGTGGAGGGGGATGGTGGATAAAGAGGAAGTAAAAAAAACAATAATGAATATCGAACACCGAACACCGAATATCGAATAATGAATTATGCATCGTTCACCCCGTTATACGGGGTTCACGCTGATGCGAGGGGAAAAAAGAACGCCGTAGGAGTTTAACATCCCTGACGCGTGTAGAAACCATACGGTTTAACGCATGAGGAGATAAGGATTGTAGAAGGAGATGGTGTATAAAAGAAGAGTCAAATTTCAATAATGAATATCGAACACTCGACGAGTCGAGTCGTCGACCGAATATTGAATGATGAATGAAAAGATTACTGCGCCTTTTGCGTTCGTTGTCCGGCTCGTTTCACGAAACGAGACCCTGCCTAAAGGCGGGTGTGAACCCAAACGAGCTAAAAATTATTCTTCAATTTTGGGCGGTGTGTATTCCACTTCAGGTTTTATCAGATAACTGTACGGCCCGTCCCAACTCGTTAAATAAATATCGCGCAGTTTTTGAACAATCTTTCGGTTTTCTACAACCACACCTATATTTCTGCCTGAATAGAAATAACTCTTTTCCCAATTACTCGTGCCTAACCAACATTTCTTTCCGTCGACCAACAAATATTTACGGTGATCAACTCGGGCAAAAGGTATGAAACCGCCCGACCATTCCGGTATTGTGCTCATCTTCACTTCGATGTTTGGAACAACGCTTAAACTTTTCAGGAAATTAATAGTTGGTTTTCGTTTAGACCAATCAGACGTCATAACGTGTACCTTAACTCCGCGAACGGCAGCGCGGCGTAATGCATTGTCCAATTCGGCGTAATAAACTTTATCGCGCGCGATCGGGGTATAAGTTAAAACGTGAAAGAATACCTCCTTCTCAGCAGAGTCAATTAGCTGAATCAGGTGTGTCTCATCCCATAAATTTTTATCCGTGATATAATCAATCGGACTGAATGTAGGATAGTATTTGATAGTATCACCATCCTCATAAAGATATAGCGGCACTTGATAAGACTTCCTTTTTACAATTTCTTTTTTTGGCCAAGTTTTGTTCGGGTCGGACAGCATCCAATCAATCTCAAAAATATCTTTATAGACGTTTGCTATTCTCTCATCGGTAATTTTAAATCCCAATTCAAAAATATGTTTAAGCGCCCGCCAGTCGAAGTTTTGGCTTCCTAAAAAAGTCTCACGGTTATCCACGATAAAATATTTTGAGTGTTGAACGCCGCCTAAAATCTTTCTGTAATCAATAAATCTTAAATCTATTTCTATAACTTTCTTCAGCCGGTCGTAAGTCTCGGGGTATGTTTTGTACATCCCTGCCTCACCGATTAAACGGATTTTGACTCCGCGTTTTGCTGCGTCTTCTATCTCTTGGATAACATCTTCCAACGGTTCGCCTGGTTCATTCGAGATATAAAACTGTTCGATATCCAAAGTCTTCTTCGCATTCCCGATCATTTCCAGCCATACTTCCTTCGCGTTTCTAACATCCGGATTATCGAACGGAGTTTCTATCGGCACACTCTCAACAATCTCAAAATTTTTATATCCGAAATGTTGTCCGTTTAAAATAATTACCTGGATGATGAGTAATAATAAAATTATTAATATACTTTTCATATTCTTTCCTTTATATTCGTAGTATTCCATAAATGCGAGTCGTAAGCAATTTTAACTAATAAATGGTTTCCTGAAGATTCATTCCTTCAAGAAACCAACCGAATAAATTTAAAGAAGAAATATCAATAAAACAATATTTCCGACTTGTTTACCTCGGCATCTAATTCGGTTCTATACATCATTTGACGATACCTATGGCGGATTATTACAGTACCACTTGCCCCCTGTATCAATTAAGGCATTAACGCTAATTGTTGGAACACTTTTCCCTTGTTGTTTAAAATTTTCTTGAACAATCCGAGGATGAGTAATGGTAACTTTGATGAAAGCCCCCATTTGATTTAAAACGACTGGTGGTGGAATCTGAACGATTGATTTTTTACCATCTTTCTCCTAAATGGTAAACAAGAAAGTTTGCGTCCAATCCATATAAACGCACCCCTTCCTCTGCTGCCCGTTCATAACTATCATAAGAACCCACTAATTTTTCTTCAAATACAAGAATAAATTTGTTCTTATGCTCTTTGAGTAAAGATTCTTTGTTTTCATTAACAAAATCAAGATTTTTCTTTAAATTTTTTCCTCCCATGTTTTTTACCTCCTCGTTTCAATTAAATTATACACATTTTCGCCTAACGTCCCGCGTGTTTGCGAAGTTGCCTTTAGGCATTTGGGTGAGCCCCGCTTTCAGCGGGGTAAACTCCGCGAACCGCAAACACGCTGTTAGGCGATGTTGCCATCTTTAGTAATTCTCACTTAACACTTCAAAATATGCTCTTGGATGATCGCATGCAGGACACTTCTCAGGTACTTCCACGCCTTCATGGATATACCCGCAGTTCCGGCACTTCCACTTTATAACTTTATCTTTCTTGAAAACCTTATTTTTCTCAACGTTCTCAAAGAGAGTTAGATATCGCTTCTCGTGCTGTTTTTCTGCTACTGCTATGGTGCTAAATACTGCGGATATTTCTGAGAAACCTTCTTCCTCTGCAATACGAGCAAATTCGGGATACATCTTTGTATGTTCATAATTTTCTCCTTGAGCGGCTGATTTCAGATTCGCTTTTGTATCCCCAATTATACCTGCTGGAAAACTGGCAGAAATCTCAACCTCTCCACCTTCCAAGAATTTAAAGAGCCTCTTGGCATGTTCTTTTTCATTATCCGCACTCTCCAGAAAGATTGCAGAAATCTGTTCATAACCTTTCTTCTTTGCCTGCGAGGCGAAGTAGGTATAGCGATTTCTTGCCTGCGATTCACCGGCAAAAGCTGTGAGAAGATTTATCTCTGTTTTAGTTCCTTTCAAACTTTTCATTTTTAGACCTCCTTTTTATTTTTAACCGTGCCCTTCACAAAACTCATAACCTATTATAAAACAATGAGTTATGGAAGGATGATTTTTGAATTTTCCTCCTGCTCATAACTTATTATTTTAAAATAAGTTACGGGTGCAAGACTTTTATTTTGTATGATTTTTTGCCTGAAAACCTTACTCCAAAAGAGGGGTGGAGGGCAAAAATTCTCTGCTTTCTGTTTTGTGAAACCCAAGGTTTTTCTTCTTTCCACTTATTTCTAATTTGTTTATCTCAATAGAGTTATTATTATTTTA
>JAHJRJ010000014.1 GCA_018830765.1 Bacteroidota bacterium
ACACTCTCAGTTGGAGTTGACCGATGAGGTAAAAAGAACATGTTTATGACCAAACTTAATACAATGAATACTACTGCAAGCCCGGTTGTCAATTTGCTCAGAAAATCCGCTGTTCTGCGCACACCGAACATCGTACCCATCTGACCGCCTCCGAATGTGCCGGCTAAACCGCCACCTTTACTCGATTGCATTAGTACAGTAATAATGATTAAAATTGCTATTATTATTTCAATTCCAATTAAAAACCAAAACATTTTATCTCCATTAATGATTTAAACTTAAAAAAGATAACAAAATTTTAATCTAATATCAAGAGAAACCCCTAATTTTTTTGTTCAAATCATAACCCGATGAATCATCTCCGTTGAAATCGTAGTTATCGTCGAACCCAAGCCATTTCCAATCGTGCAAAATTTTATTTTTATCGTCAATATCTAATCCCGCATAATTAAGTACATAAGTATGGTACCTCGGAAAATTATTATACTTTTCAGGATTGACTGTTGAAAATATTTTTCTTTGGTCACTCGTTACGTCTCCATTCTTAAACGATACAGTTTGACATTTGATGAATTTCCCCTCATCATGAACTTCGATGCAACATTTTTGAGCAATCGTAGAAACCTTGAGTAGGAACTCACACACAAGGTATGCATTAAATTCATTTCCGGCAACTTTCGTAAATCCGCTTGCTATGCAATTATCTCGATACCCTCCCCGTTTTGCTATGATCAAACCTTCTTCTTGCAACTGTTCGATGATTCTGTTCTCGGAAAGTTCTAACTTCGACAATTCATTTCGCCGCTTGGAAATTATTTCCCAGAATAATTTTTTGTCAACGTTTTTATTTTCCCAATTCGGGAAAATCGAATACATTTTCAGAGCCAACCTTCCGGCACTCCATATAAACTCCGAGTTATACCACCTTTGTAATTTTTGAATTTTTTCCCACTCTTCATCGGAGATTATATTTACTCCGTCGTCGCGAACAAAGTAGTGAATTCTTCTTGCCATTTTTAATAACCTAACGATCTTAATTTCTTAACCGTCAGTTTTTCTTTACCGTCTTCTTTTTGAGTTTTAGTTAGGATGGTCTCGACATATTTTCCCAGCACATCGAACTCTATATTTACTATATCGTTTATTTTCTTATTCCGGAATATTGTATTCTCCATCGTGTGTGGAATGATTGAAACGTTTAAACTATTTTCCCCAACATCCGCAACGGTCAAACTCACGCCATCGATCGCAACAGAGCCAACAGGAATTACATACTTCATAAACTCTTTCGGAAACATTACTGTGAACAGCCAGCTAACGGTTCTTTGTTCGATTGTTTTTATCTTACCTACACAATCGATGTGTCCTAATACCAAGTGCCCACCCAGTCGATCACTCAGTCTCATCGCTAATTCAAGATTCACCTGTTCGCCGGATTTAAGATTTCCGAGTGTGGCCTTCTTCAATGTTTCTTCGACTGCAACAACTTCGAATGAGTTCTTAGATTTAGCAACAACGGTTTGGCAAGCTCCGTTTATCGAAACGCTATCGTCAATCTTAAGTTCTTTTGAACTCGCCGGGGCGTTGATTTGCAGGACGACGCCTTTACCTTTGCGTTGAATTGATTCAACTTTGCCTATTTCTGTAATAATTCCTGAAAACATTTTTTTGATTTTATTATTTTAGATATCCTTCTATCATCATATCACCACCGAGCTTACGGTAAGATACATTCGTAAGAGAGATTGCGCTCTTAAGCGATCTATTATTTTTTATTACGACAACATCTTTTCCGTTTCCGACAATCTTCGGCGCAATAAATATAACAACTTTATCGGCAAGTTTATTCTGAATAAATTGTGAGAAGATATTTGCACCGCCTTCGATTAAAACAGATGCGATATTAAGTTTAGCAATCAATTTCAAGATCTGAAGTAACGGAATATGATTGTTTTGTGTTTTGATGGGATAAATTTCGACGCCTAATTCCTGTAATGATTCAACTTTTTTACAACTTCGTTTAAAGCTTGATTCCGCTACAAAAACGATTGTCCGAACGGTTTTTGCGGTCAAAAATATTTTTGAGTTGTTTGGAGACGAAAGTTTACCATCGATAACAATTCGGATGGGACTTTTACCTTTTACCAGGCGAACTGTAAGCTCAGGATTATCGGCTTTTATCGTATTGGCGCCGACGAGAATTGCATCGTGCGTAGCGCGCAATCGATGAGTTTCCTTTCGCGATTCGAGATTTGTAATCCATTTGGAATCGCCGCGGTAATCCGAGATTTTTCCATCCAACGTTTGGGCGATTTTGACGGTAACAAAAGGCAACTTCTTAGTTATGTATTGGACAAACGATTCGTTCAACTGCGCAGCTTCCTTAGAAAGTACATTTTCAACCACATCGATTTTCACTTTTTTAAGTTTCGAAATTCCTTTGCCGTTAACTTGCAGGTTGGGGTCACGCATCGCAACGACAACTCTTTTAACCCCTTTGGAAATTATCAAATCGGTGCAAGGTGGAGTTTTTCCATAGAAGCTGCACGGTTCTAAATTTACATACAAAGTAGATCCCTTGGCTTCATCGCCTGCCTGTTCAAGCGCATTCACTTCAGCGTGCGCCTTCCCGAATTTTTTGTGATATCCCCTACCGACAATTTTCCTGTTCTTTACTACGACTGCGCCGACCATCGGGTTTGGGCTTACGCTGCCGAGTCCTTTTTGCGCAAGCGACAAACACTCTTGCATATATTCAATATGTTCATAGTTATTTTTTTTCATAACTCACAAGTTTTACAGGTGAGCCAGCTTTTACTTTTAATTTTTTAGCGGCATCACCGTTACGTATGGATATTTCTAATAAATTCCTGCTCCCTATTATGCAGAATGGGGATTTTATTTTTTGTCCGTCAGCCCCGATAAAATCGGGGTCAGCTGACGGATTATTTTTGAAATCTCTGACCTGTATTTTCCCTACAATATGTACAATCTTTCCTTCTACTGTTCTTTGAGATTCCTTCGTTACCTTTACAAATTTTTCCGGGTGCGTTGTTGGGATAACACTTTTACCGAGATTTGAAATATTCAACCCTTTTGCAATCCGTGCAGCCACAGGAGCAAATATATCTCTTCCGTGAAATGTATTACTTTAAGCAAACCGTTATCCGGCGCTAAAAAGTAGTGGTTATTTGTTTCAACGCATAAAATATTTCGTTTACTCCCCACACCGGGGTCAACAACAGAAACGAATACTGTCTTTTTCGGGAAATTTGAATAAACATACCATAAAACGAAAGCTGCTTCGTCAATATTTTGAGGTTCAATTTCGTGTGTAATGTCTATTATTCTTATCTCAGGATCGATAGAGTATATTACACCTTTCATTGCAGCAACGTAACCGTCGCGCAAACCGAAGTCAGTCAGTAATGCTATAGTTTTTCCCATCTTAGTAGAGATGATTTTATTTTAGCAAAACTTCTTTTTGGATTTTTGCCGATTTGTAAACAGCTTCGACTACTTTCATTCGTTGAACTGCTTCTTGCGCGGTAGAAGTAACGAGATGCAATCCTCTTGCAGCATTTACGAAGTGTCTTAGTTCGTTCTCGTAACTTTTTTTCATCAGGTTTTGCTGAGTGTCCATCTTTGTAGGAGTAACGCTCACAAAATTCTCTCCCATAAATTTATTAATCCGCAACGGACTTAATTGCACGCTGCCCTTGGATCCGAAAATATCACAATAAAAACTATCTGCCGCTGCTTGAAAAGACCAACTTGTTTCGAGCATCATAGTCGCTCCGTTTAGAGTTTCGAAAAAAGCTATACAAGAATCTTCAACACTCTTCGTTGTGTGGTTATAAGTTACAGCGCTAACGCGTTTAACAGATGGGAAATTGAACGACCATAACAATGTATCTAATACGGTAAGTCCTAAATCCAAGAACACACCACCGCCGGATTTTTCCTTTTGCGTAACCCACGGATTATTGCTCGACAGTTTTTTAATCCATCCTGCTTTCACATAGAAAATATTTCCGATTTCTCCGTTCTCTATTATACTTTTCAGTAACATCATATCTGGTCTAAAACGGTTGTTCATACCAACCATAAAGTTGCGCTTATTTTTAGTAACTGCTTCGGATATATCGCGAGCTTCCTCGTATGAACGTGCGATAGGTCTTTCAACGAATACATCTAAGCCAGCTTGAAGCGCAGCAATAGACATACTTTTATGCAAATCTGTAGGCGTACAAATATCCACAGCATTTAATTCGGTGCTTATCAGCATCTCTTCATAATCCGTATATATTTTCGAGACCCCAAATTTTTCACCGACAGATTTCGCCTTTCCTTTGTCATGATCGCAAATCGCTACAATCTCTAAGTCACTCATCTTTTTGAGTACTGGAAGATGGTACACTTGAGCAACCCATCCTAATCCGACAACGCCAATCTTTAATTTATCCATAAGAATATTTTAGAATGTTGATTTATTCACTTCTTCTTTTAATAAAATTAAGAACGCTTTCTGCAATCCCTTTTGGGTCGAGTTTTAATAACTCATAAAGTTGTTGAGGTGATCCCTGAGTAACGAAACTGTCGTCAATACCGAGGTTTAATACAGACAGATTGTTAAAATTATTTTGAGAAATAAATTCTAATACCGACGAACCAAAGCCGCCTTTTACGCATCCTTCTTCGACTGTGATAATCCGGTTGAATCGTTTAAAGAGGTTGAATAGTAATTGTTCATCGAGCGGTTTTACAAAACGCATATTAACTATCTCGCAATCAATACCTTGTTCCGACAGAATCTCTGCTGCCTGTAATGAGTGGGTCACCATACTGCCAACTGCTAAGATTGCTACATCTTTGCCTGTTGTTAAAATTTCTGCTTTTCCTATCGGAATTTCATACATTTTTTCCGGCATTTCAACTCCGAGTCCTGTACCGCGCGGGTAACGAATCGCTATCGGTCCCTTTGTATATTTTGTCGCCGTATAAAACATATCGCGCAATTCTTTTTCATCTTTAGGAACCATCACAACAAGACCGGGAATTATTCTTAAGTACGCTAAATCAAAGATCCCGTGATGCGTTGGTCCATCCGCACCCACTATACCGCCCCGGTCGATTGCGAATATAACATGCAGATTCTGCAAAGCGACGTCGTGTATCACTTGGTCGAACGCGCGTTGCAAAAACGTTGAATAGATTGCAACAAAAGGAATAAAGCCTTGTGTTGCAAGTCCGGCACCAAAAGTTACTGCGTGTTGTTCTGCAATTCCTACGTCGAAGAATCTTTCGGGTAATTCTTTTTGGAGAAAATCTAAACCAGTTCCGTCAGGCATAGCTGCCGTGATACCCACAATTTTAGGATTCGCTTTCGCAAGCTCGACGATAGTTTTGCCGGCGACTTCTGTATAAGTAGGCAGTATGTTCTCTTTGGTTGGTGATATACCCGTTACTTTATCGAATGGTGAAACGCCGTGCAGTTTTTGAGAATTATCTTCCGCCGGCTTGTAACCCTTTCCTTTTTGAGTAACAACGTGTAAAAGGATCGGACCGGGAAGGTCCTTGATTTCATTCATAAGCTTAATAAGCTTCGGCAAATTGTGTCCGTTTAACGGACCGAAATACCTGAATCCGAAAGCTTCGAATAACATACCGGGCGTCATGATTACCTTTATACCGTCTTCTAATCTTACGGCTAATTTCCTTAATCGATCTCCGAAAGCATCTAATTTTCCTGTCAAATCCCACACGTTTGCTTTGAGCCGGTTATACTCAGGTCTTGCTATTAATTGCGTGAAATAATTAGAGATTGCAGAAACATTCGGCGAGATTGACATTGCATTGTCGTTTAAAATAACAATCATATTTTTTTTCAACAGGCCTGTGTTATTCATCGCTTCAAAAGCCATACCTCCAGTCATCGAACCATCGCCGACTATTGCGGCGACTCTATATTTGTCTTTTGCGAGGTCTCTTGCGGTTGCCATTCCTAAAGCTGCCGATATCGCTGTGCTCGCATGGCCTGCTCCGAAAGTATCGTATTCATTCTCATCTCTTTTCAAAAATCCGCTTATACCTCCAAACTGCCTGAGAGTATGAAATACATCTCTTCTGCCGGTTATAATTTTATGAACGTATGCCTGATGCCCAACATCCCATACAAGTTTATCAGTGGGAGTGTCAAATACATAATGAAGAGCGAGTGTTAGTTCGACCGTTCCGAGGCTGGCGCTTAAATGCCCACCGGTTTTCGAGATGGCATCTACTAAAAATTCTCTTATCTCTTCCGATAATTGTTTTAGTTCGTTTATGTTTAACTTTTTTAAGTCGGCAGGTGAATCTATCTTACTTAAAATCTGATATTGTCCGATTGTCATTTATTCTTCATCTTCTTCAGTCAATGCGAGTTTTCCGTTTACATCCTTACTGAGCTTTTTAATTTTCAATTCAGCTTCTGTCAGCTTGTCTAAACAAACTTTCGAAAGCTCAATCCCTTCTTCATACATTTTAATGGATTCTTCGAGCGAGACTTCTCCTCTCTCAAGAATGTCAACAATTTTCTCTAACCTCTTGAAAGATTGTTCAAACGTTTGAACCGATTCTTTCTTTTCAATATTTTTTTTAACCATAATCATTCCTTCACAGTCGCATCGACTGTGCCGTCTTTAAATTTTATTCCGATATCATCACCGTGCTCTATCTTGAAAGCAGAATCGACAAGCCGGGAATCTTTGTAAACAATAGCATAACCACGTTTCAGCACTAATCCTGAGTCTAATGATTCGATGCGATGGGTTACCTGTTTTAAATTTTGTTTCACCAACAACAATTTATGTGCGATCTTTATCCTTATTAATCTATCAAATTCGTCGAGACGCTGCGAGTATTGCCGCATTCTATCTTTCGGCGAGTTGAATGCGTAACTTGAAAGTATATTATCAATCAGCTCTCTTCCGTCAATAACTCTTTCTTCCAAATTTCTTTTTATAGTATAGTGAAAATTCCTAATATTTTCAATTAATTCGAAGCGATTCGGCACAACAAGTTCTGCGGCTGCCGATGGAGTGGGAGCCCGCAAATCGGCAACAAAGTCGGCAATTGTAAAATCGATTTCGTGCCCAACTGCACTGACTACCGGAATTTTAGATGCAAAAATCGCACGTGCAACTATCTCTTCGTTGAATGCCCACAAATCTTCTATCGAACCGCCTCCCCTACCGACTATCAACACATCCACACCGAATTTTCGAGAATCGGATTTTTTGTATTCATTAAAATCGCAAATCGCATTAGCTATTTCTTCGGCAGCGCCTACGCCCTGAACTTTTACGGGATATAAAAATATCTCGACCCCCGGAAATCGCCTTGATATAATATTAAGCATATCCTGAATAGCCGCGCCTGTTGGTGAAGTTACAATCCCAATTCGTTCAGGATATTCTGGTAAAGGTTTCTTATGTGATTCGTCGAAAAGCCCTTCGGCTGCAAGTTTTTGTTTAAGTTTTTCGAAAGCGACTTGCAATTCTCCGATTCCGAGCGGCTGTAAACTGATAACGTCAATCTGATAGGAACCACGAACTTCGTAAACAGATATAGAGCCGCGAGCCAAAACTTTCATACCGTCTTGCGGAGTGAAAAAAAGATGGGCCGCTCTACCGCGCCACATAACGGCGCTTAAAGAAGCATTCTCATCCTTTAAAGTAAAATACAGGTGCCCGGATGAATGCCGTTTAAAATTTGAAATCTCACCCTGTACGATGATGTCGTTGAAATTGGTTTCTAAGACACTTTTGATTTGACGTGTTATTTCTGAAACCGATAATATTTTTCCGTTCGGCAACTATTTTCTTTCTAATCTCTAAACAAATATATCGAAACACCGACTTATAAACAACTTATCTTTTTAATTTTTCCTTTTTAATTTTTATTTAATTTAGTATATTAACACAAATTTAATGGAGACATAATGCAATTAGATGTATTAGCAATCGGCGCACACCCTGACGATGTTGAGCTTGGCTGTGCGGGCACTATAGCAAAGTTAGTTAAGCTCAAATATAGAGTTGGCATACTTGATCTAACAGAGGGTGAATTAGGTACTCGCGGATCGAAAGCGATTCGAGCGAAAGAAGCAAAACTTGCTTCCAAAATTTTGGGCATACATACGCGAGAAAATCTTCAT
>JAHJRJ010000147.1 GCA_018830765.1 Bacteroidota bacterium
ACGCCGCATTATTGCGGAGAGCGAGGGACTCGAACCCCCAAATCCTTTCGGATGCCGGTTTTCAAGACCGGTGACTTACCATTAGCCTAGCTCTCCAGTTTCCGAGCTTGTGCGGAACTGCCATACCATTAGGCGAACCCTCCAAAAACTGTGAATCTGGTTGCCCGCAAGCGGGATGACTTATAATTAGCCTAGCTCTTCAAGTATTGCTTGTCTAATATATAAAAAATGTTTGTCGGAATCAATCTACAGTAAACTACCACCGCCAATCTACGATTCCGTAGGAAAGGCGGTGACTTTGAATAATGAACCCCGATTTTATCGGGGTGAATGTTGAACCCCGATTTTATCGGGGTGAACATCGATCCCGAATGCTTTCGGGACGAAGTATTTTCAACTACTTCGTAATTCAATATTCAGCATTCGATATTCGATATTCGTCAGTCATCCGTCGGTTGACGGAGACGGATTCGTTATTTATTCTACATTAATAACTGATGTTATGCATGTTTCAATTATGAGCAAGTAAGCTCATAGCAAAATTAGGTTTTCTCGATACGTCCGCGATGGTTGTGTAATTCATGCAACCGTTCGTTTATGTGGCGAAATAAAACTAACATACATGTGGATGTATATAAATTTCCATATCAAAATTTCTTTAGTAGTTTTACAACTTTCCTAAACACACTCATCGAGCTGCAAAGTCATTAACGACTTACTGGTTCGTTACCATATCCTTGGACTTAGGTAAACAGACTCGGAGCTAATATAAAAAAACTAATTTTTATACTATATAATTCATTTTAACCTATGATACAAAAATTTAATGCTCGTGTTTTTTTGCTTCAGGTTCAATCTTCCGTGCGAACACGAAAAGATACACCGCTGGCTTGTCGGATTGATTCTTTATCTCGTGTTTCGTATCAGGTGGTATATATGTCATTTCTCCTGAATTAAGTGTTACTGGTTCAACTCCTTGCTTAATTACTGTGAGTACTCCTTCCAAGCAGAATACAATTTCTCTGTAATTACCTGAGCTGTGTTCCTCCATTTTGTCTCCGGGTGCTAGTGACTTTTTACCTCCTCCAAATCCATCAGCTTCAAACTCCATTGTGTTGAGGTCAATTCTGCTGATTGACGCTGGAATTATTTCATCCGGATTTGGTGCAGTCGACTTTTTCTCGCTAATGCTCACTGCTTTGGCATGTATCCGTTTTATCAACGAAAACTCCGGAATTTTTATACCTTTTCTGAAAGAATGCCCTTGCCAATGGTTAACACGTGACTCGGGATAAATTTTCTGATAAAACATCCCTTCAACCATTACTTCGTATCCTGCACAGTCGGTGGGAAACCTGTGCGTGAGTTCAGGGAAGTTCACTAATACCCCTTCACCTTTTCCATCCTTTGATACTACTTCTATGAAGCACCCCTCGTTCGTACATGCCGATGCTATAACTCCCTCGATCTTTACATCCCTGTTGTAATATTTCTCCGGATGTTCGGACAGTTCACTGATTGTTGTCGTTTCTTTTAGTGTAAAGTCTTTGCCAATATGTTTCCATTGCGCATCCGCAGGAGTAAAAGTCATCTCGATTAACAAGATGATGATTGCAATTCGTTGTAATCGCATGATTTTTCCTTTAATTAGTTTTACAAGATAAAATTTCATTCCATTGTATTTTGGATAGTGAATTCCCAAGCACAAAAAGCATTTGTGACAGGATCGGGGGGACAACTGATACAGCGAGTTAGAATACAAGGATCAACTGATTTTGCAAATTGGGTAAATTCCACTATCCCAACAGATTTACATGGAAATGGTGTAAGATTTTTCTCAGTCCTGGTTTTCTGAACTCGACATTCCACCATCCTAAATACCATTGTCTTATCATCTATCCATTCAATTTCTTGTTTATTGATTGCAGCATAAAGACGGTAATCGAACGCCCGTTCGAGCGCTTTCAGACTGCCGTTTTCGGGAATGTTAAATTCCTTCATAATCCGTCGAGCTTCTGCAACGGCGAACCTGTTCCACGATTTAGCATCAAGTTCGATAGCTGCCTCTATTCCATATTTTTCTTCAGCGGCTAAAAACCAACAACCATCGTGAGTCAACCAATTTTTTGCAAATACTTTAATTAGTTTAATTAATTCATCCTTACTCAACTTTTCGATATGTTCCATTTGACGCTCCGATTTATTTTTTCTTCTTAGCCGATGCAATTAATGTAACATTTAATTGTGTGTGAATTTCTTTAACTTCGTGATATTGTGTTTCCAGAAGCGGTTTTAATTTATCCATGCTCAAATTACCACGCGGATGATCGTTTCCATAGAGTATACGATGAACTTTTTGAAGTTCGGCAAAGCCCGTTTCATTGAAGTCGCCTATTACCAAAGAATTCTTTCCCGAGTGTACGCGGATTAGCTCTTTTAAACAAACCTCTGGGTGCTCAAGATGATGAAAAGTATCCATCGATATTACTGATGAAAAACTACCATTTTCAAAGAGTAACGATTCCATGTCGATTGTAAGAAACTTTACCTTATGAAGATACTCTTTTGTAATACGCATCTCAGCTTTTTTTCTGTCTTCGGTTGATACATCGCCAGTAATTACGTCGTAGCCGAGCCGAGTTAGCACAACCGACATTCTTCCTGTTCCTGTTGCAAGTTCAAGTATCGGCTGGTGGGTATCTAATGTGGCATGACTGAGGGTTTCAAAATATTCTGCTGCCAAATTATATCCCCAGCTTTCAAGTAATTTATCGCTTTCAGTTTTAGAAATTGAATCCAATAATGTGTTGATATCTTGCCTCAATTTTTAATTCATTCGATATACATTATAGAAATATTAAATCAGAGATTGCAATTGACGAATTCTTTCATTCATGTTAATGGTCACATCCTAAGTTGGGTTTATCAACGAGTTCGCCTTTAAGATATAAGGCAATAACTTTTTCGATATCAACTTCTCCTGTGATGAACACGTTGATGCCGGCTTCCTTTAAGTCATTGTAAATCCTTTTACCCATTCCATGAGCGATAACTGTGCTACAATCTTTTAGGGCTGTTATTATTGGTCCGTGTCTATCAATATTATGGCCGGCGCCTTCTAATCCCCGCGCATGTCCGGTGAAAGTATTGTTACGATATTCCCGGCTTTTTATTTCATTTCCTTCCACATCAAAAATTACGAATCCTTTTGTTCTTCCAAAATGGGAAGATATACTTCTTCCCTCATCTGATGCTATTGCTATTTTCATTGTTATCTCCTTTATTTATTTGTGTATTTTTTAATGAAATATGTATTGCCAGAGTATTCTACTACTCTCAACACGTTCTTTTCAATTAAGTTTGAAATTAAATTCCAGGTTGATCCTGATATAGATAAAAATTCTTCAACGGCATTCTTGCTCATTGGATGAACTGCAAGAATGCTCAACAATTCATTTTCTGCGCTGTCGGTAAAAGTAAAATACGTTCCTTCGCTATATACTAAAAGTTCTGTGTTTCCTATTATGCTGTCAAATATTTGGTAAGCGGCATTTAAGATGCTTTCATCGGGAGCTTTCACATAAGCTTCCGCCGGGGGCCTTGTAGGGACTAAAATATATGCCTTCTTAGGTTGAATATTTTTAATCAATTCCGATGTTTTGTTAAGCGATTCAATTGAATCATTAGTTCCTTTCACAAGCATTGTTTCGGTAACTAAGGTACCTTTATAGACAGAGGAAAAATCGACAATACCTTCAATTATCTTATGGAGATCAAGTGTACCATGAGGTCTATTTATATTTCTCCAAACATTTTTATATACAGAATCAATTTTCAAAGAAACCCAGTCTGCTTTCATCAAATCGTTTTTTACTTCCGGATCCCAAATCAAAGAAGAGTTTGTAATAACCGCTGTCCTGATTCCGAAGGCTTTCAGTTTTTCAATTGTTTTGCCGAGATTGATATCAAGCGTCGGTTCGCCATCCGGCACAAAGGTTAAATAGTCGATCTTTTCGTTTGCTCTTTCCAGTTTATTAATTTTGACTTCTGCTTCATTGTAAATTTCATCAGGAGTAAAAAAGGGGGTTCGTGATATCGTCATGTTATTTGTTAAACCGATTTGACAATAGATGCACGAATAGCTGCAGGTTTTGGGAGGAATATTGTTAATGCCAAGACTTCTTCCCAATCTTCTTGACGGTATCGGACCAAATAAAATCATTTTATTTAAATCTTTCGTCTGATCTAATTCCGTAGATGTTTTCTTTGCCTGTCAGCCAACCCACCTTGTCAGTTGTTCGATTATCAAATCTTGGATAAAAAGGTTTGATGTCTAATAACGGTGTTCCATCGATCATATCAACTTCTTCGATGTGCAAGATGTTTTGATCAACACTTATTAAACGAACTGTTGAAATGCCAATAGCGTTTGGGCGAGAAGGTGATCGTGTTGCAAAGATTCCATGCGATTCATTATCCATAAAAGGTACTACTTGTAAAGAGAATTTGGATATTAGATGAAAATAATAAATCAAAGTTATGTGTGAAAATCCTTCAATATCTTTTAACCCTTCTGTAAACTCAGGGTTTAATTCGATTGTACCTTTGATGCCTTTGGCACTCAATGGCTGAATTGGAACACCCGATATTTCGGTAAAAGGTGAATGAATTATTCCGATTGGTTTGAAACAAATTTTATTTCTCATACCTGTTATAAAAATATTGATAAAATCTTAGAAATCGATCCTGCCACAGCAATAGCAAAAAATATTTTAAAAACAGTGACGCCCAGTGTTTTTTTCCAACCAAATTCTTTCCTAAGAGCAGCAATGGTCGCTATACAAGGAATGTAAAGCATACTGACTATAGCTAAAGTAAGCATTTGGATGGGACTCAAAACTTGGGCGAAATTTG
The DNA here is from genome assembly GCA_018830765.1 of Bacteroidota bacterium. Lineage (GTDB taxonomy): Bacteria > Bacteroidota > Ignavibacteria > UBA10030 > BY39 > JAHJRJ01. The sequence goes on from JAHJRJ010000147.1 coordinate 4,915, forward strand.
CTGTCCCCAAGGTAGTAGATAACATAACTAAAATTAATTCTTTTCTTAAAATGCCAAAAATAAGCAATATTCCTGTAATTGCCGGCAACCCCAACCATTTTACACTGATAGGACTTAAAAGATTATCAATAAAAGGAAACCATCCCGCCCAATAAATCCCCTCAATGATGATTCCCGAAATTATTACTAAAGGTCCGGCAATATAGATAAATTCTTTTAATCTAAACCAAGTCTGCAAAATTATTGTTCGCAAAGAGGGGCGTTTATAATCTGGCATTTCCATAATAAGCTCAGTAGCCTCACCAGGTAAAATTTTAGAAGCTAATTTTCCGATCACAAAAATTATTAAAATGGCGAAAACGTATAATGCAAAAGCCCAATACATTCCAACAAATTTCCCCACTAAGCCCATGATAATTACAGATGCTGCTGAGCAAGGAACAAAGACAGTCAAAATTCCTGTAAGGAACCGTTCTCGTTCAGTCTCCATGATACGACACGACAAACAGGCAGGAACATTACAACCAAACCCAAGGAGCAGAGGAATACTTGCCTTACCATGTGTTCCCAGTTTATGCATTAGATTATCCATTAAAAAAGCAACTCTGGCGAGATACCCCCAATCCTCTAGTAGAAATAAAATAAGATAAAAAGGTAAAATATAAGGTAGGGCAATTTGAATCAAAGCTAAGACGCTTTTGAGAACTGCAAGAAATAAAGAAGCCAAGACAGATATGCCTGAGATAGTTTCAAACCAACTTTGCAAGTTCGCAAATATTATTTCTAACAAACCGGAAAGCCAATCCCCAAATTTAAAAATGACCAGAAACATCGAAGCCATAATTGCAGTCATCGTAAAATAGCCCCAAATTTTATGGGCAGTTACGGCATCAAATCTTTCCTGTAAGCTAATCTTCTTAAGGGGGGTGATTTTCATTACTTCTTTTATTATCTGAAAAGCCAAATGACATCTTTCATCAGCAATAACAATTGATGAATCATGACCATGAATTTTCTCAAGCTGCGTGCGCAAGTTTTCCACGTTTTTTAATAGCTCAGAATTTTTTTCTCTTATTAATTTTTCAATTTCTCCATCTCTTTCTAAAAGCTTTAATGCTAACCATCTTTTAGTGTAGGGGGTATTAATTCCTTCCAATGCTTCGACCAATATTTCAATTGCTTGCTCAACTTCCTTTCCATATTTCAATCTATTTTGTGGAGTGGGGGATTGAAAATTCAAGAGTTCTATTCCTCGATCTAAGACATCTGTTATTCCTTTTCTATATATGGCAGCAATTGGTACAACAGGAACTCCTAAAATTTTTTCAAGAATTTTAAAATTAATTTCTATTCCTCTTTCTTTGAGTAAATTAATCATATTTAGAGCTAAAACTGTTGGTCTTCCCAGCTCTAAAAGTTGCAAAGTAAAAAGTAAATTTCTTTCCAAATGAACGGCATCCACCACATTAACTGCAAAATCGGGTTTTTGAGAAGCAATATACTCTCTTGATATTGACTCTTCAATTGAGTAAGTGGTCAAGGAATAGATACCGGGCAAATCCACCACATCAATAGTGTATCCTTTATAAAATAAAGTACCTTCTGCCTTTTCTATGGTTTTTCCGGGCCAATTGCCAATGTGCTGATGCAACCCCGTTAGATAATTAAATATTACGGATTTTCCAACATTCGCTTGGCCAGCTAAGACTATGTTTAATTTCTTTTTTTCGTTCATTTTAGTTTAACTAAAATTTTTGATGCTAATCCTAAACCTATAATCAGTTTTGAACCACGAACCTCAATCATTACCGGGCCTGAAAATGGTGCTTTTTTAAAAACCTTTATTTCAGTTTTTGGAGTCAACCCTAAGTCAGCTAATCTTTTGGTCGCCATTCTACCGCCAAGCACTGAAATTATAATCCCTTCTTGATTTTCTTCCATATCAGTCAAGAAGAATTTATTTTCGTTAGTGTTATTCTGGTTCATATTGGTTAGTAATTATTCCTTATTTAATTTTGATAAATAATTATTTACTGCGTCTTTAACTTTTACCGTGCCTTTGAATCCGTCTACGATTTTTAATCCGCCTCTTTTGAGAGCTTCTTCCGCTTTATTGCCGACATGCCCGGTAAGTAAAACTTCGGCGCCTTTGTTTATAATTAATTCAGCCGCTTTGGGACCGGCGCCGCTTTGAATTTGCTCGCCGAGATTCGACACCGCTTCGAACTTCATCGTTTCGGAATCGACGATTAAAAAATATTGACAACGTCCGAACTGCTCGCTTACAAGGGCGTCCATCGATCCACCCGTTGATGTTACTGCTATTTTCATTTTTACCTCTATGTGTTGTGTGTGAACGTAAAAGAAGCAAATATTATTTCCATTGTTGACCCCATTCCATTGCTGTATTGGCGATCCACTTTACGATGCGTTGATCAGGGAGCAAACCGCGGCTTGCAAAAACGATGTTCTTCCCGGCAAATAATTTTTTACTTTCTACCTTCATTAACCCAATGCTAAGAGAGACATTCTTTGCCATGTCACTGATGCCAGAAGAAAGATAGAGACCAACAACGATGGTCCCGCTTGGTTTTCTTAGCCATGTGTAAAATGACGGGTGCTCCTTCAGTGATGAGAGATTGTCCCATCTCAACAAAAGCGAAGTCGACGTAACATATTCCGGTCTTTGCACTTATATATGAACTAATACGTCGTAAGAGGGTACACCATATAGGTTTGAACTGATTACTCCCGTGAGCAAGAATGACAACCCCTTCAGAGTCCGGGGCGGTTGACAATTCTCTGACGCGATCAAGCATCACTTCATCGAAAACATCTCCTTTACTGAGTGTCGGTCCGAGCGTAATATGCATATTTGTCTGCACGATGGTGATGCCCTCTTTTTCAAGTTGCTGCACCACCTCAGGATCGTTATAAAGCCCGAGAATGGCTGGAATGTCGAAGAGTGTGTGTGATGATAGGGCGACAAAGATGGGAAGAGCATACACTTTTTGAATGCCATTTCTTTCAAAGTCGCGTATTACCGAATCGATGGAAGGCTGTGCAAATTCCGCGAACGCAACCCGAACATCGCTGAATGGATTTTCTCCTCGCTCATTCAGGACGTATTTGACTTGGTCCATTAGCTCGAGCACAGGGGCATTCCACTGTTGAGAAGGGGACCCGTGGGCAATGATAAGCAATCCAAGCTTTGGTTGTGCGATGGAAATATTCCATGACAGTGAAGCGACGATGATTGCAAGCGCAATTGTATGATAACATTTCATGATCTTTTCCTCCTTATTTTATTTTGATAAATAATTATTTACTGCGTCTTTAACTTTTACCGTGCCTTTGAATCCGTCTACGATTTTTAATCCGCCTCTTTTGAGAGCTTCTTCCGCTTTATCGCCGACATGCCCGGTAAGTAAAACTTCGGCACCTTTGTTTATAATTAATTCAGCGGCTTTATGACCGGCGCCGCTTTGAATTTGCTCGCCAAGATTTGAGACCGCTTCGAATTTTTTGTTTCGGTATCGTAAATAATAAAGTATTGACATCGCCCAAATTGTTCGCTCACCAGCACATCCATCGAACCGCCGGTTGATGTTACTGCTATTTTCATATTTTCTCCTGTTTATTGTTGAAATAATTGTTTGGAAATTTCTTGCCGGAAAATATTCTGCTGCATCTTTTGATTTTTCTTCCGGAAGGCATATTTCCATTACTGATCTCAATTGCAGACAATATATTTTCTTTGAAAAGTTGTATAGCTTCAGCAACAGCTCCTTTGGTGCATTGATAGATTTTTATATTTGCCGTGTTAAGAAACCGGAGAGGATTCATACGAATCTGTTTTGTTATGACAATCTCAACATTATTCTCAATCAGTAATCGGGCGGACTTAATACCGGCACCGCCCAATTCGGATGCAAAAGGATTCGATAAAATTTCTTCAGCGCTTTTCTCTTGATCGTAAATCAAGAAATATTTGCTTCTGCCGAAAACTTCAGCAAATCCAGATGAGTCTTCCGGCTTTTCTATTTAAACGGCTATTTGCATTTTACTGTCTGTCTGTTGCTCTGTTTCTTCCAAATCCTCTTCTGCCGCCATGGCAGTTGCCTTTACCGCCTCCGCGCGGTCTTCCACCGCGTCCAACTCCGTAAACAACTTCTTTATTCTCGGCGGTTTGGCTTTCGGACTTTTCAATTTGCATTGTTTGAGTATCCCGGCAACGACCTCTTCTTCTGCCGGTCATTGCTCCTTGTCCTTGCGGACCAGTTCCATTTAAGTTTGGCATAATTAACTCCTTTATTTTTATTTGTGATACATAATTAATTAATGAATCTTCGTGCATAAAATTTTTGATTCAAATAATCGATTTCTCTTATTTTCTTTTTTGTAATTAAACTGAGTATAATATCCCAGTCTTTATTTTTTTGTTTAAGAAATTCTTTAACAGAATCTTCTCGCATCGGATGAACCGCTGTTATACTTAATAATTCGTCTTCAATATTTCCTGTCGAAATAAAATCGTTGGATTCAGGAAAGATGAGTAATTCAACCTTTGGCAATGCTTTAGTAAGTGTATTATAAATTTTCACAATTACTTTTTCATCGGGTACTTTAACCCAATATTCTGCCGGCGGCCTCAACGGTATCATCAAATAAGATGTGTTCGCGTTTAGTTCTTTAAGATAATTTCCTAATTCAATTGTTTCTTCTTCATTATCATTGATGTCTTTGACTACCATTGTTTCAGTCGTTAATACTCCTTTATATTTTTTTGAAAATTCCTTTACGCCGTTAAGCATCAATTCAAAATTGAATTTTTTGTTGGGACGATTTATTTTCTTCCATTTTGATTCCACAACGGTATCAACTTTTACTGAAACATAATCTGCAAGCATTAAATCATCTTGAACTTTTTCATCCCACAGCAGTGAAGAGTTGGTAATTACGGCGACGGGATACTCAAATTGTTTTAATGCAAGAATTTCATCTCTCAAATTTGAATCCAAAGTCGGCTCGCCGTCTGGAACAAAAGTAATGTAATCAAAATCTTCGCCTTTAGATTTTATCTCATCGATTTTGATTTTTACTTCATTAAGAATAGCTTTCGGTTCATAGAATGTTTTTCTTTCAAGAGAAAGATATGAGCTTGAAGTTCTTCCAACCTGGCAGTACACACAGTTGTAGGAACAAATTTTTGGCGGGATATTATTTATTCCCAAACTTCTTCCCAATCTTCTCGATGGCACCGGGCCAAAAACTATCATTGTAATTATTCCTGTTTAGTTATATGCTATCCTTGTTTCTGCGTCCACTAAAGTTGGTTTAATTAACTCTTGCCATTCGGAAGTATTCCACGTATCCAATTCTTTGTGTGTTAAATAATATTTCTCCGGAATTGGATGAGTCCCAACAACTACTTTCATATCATACTTTGATTCAATAAATTTTTTGAAATGATCGATATAAGGGCAAGGTGGATAACCGACCATCATTCCTGTTGCAAGGTGAATTACTTCTGCAGCGTTCTTCTTTAACTCTTCCGGGGCATATTCAATATTACCACCGGGGCATCCGCCACAAGTTGTGTAACCAACAAGCTCAATTTCTTTGCCTTTATATATATGAAAAGCTCCCGCTCTTTCGTTTATCGCTCTAAAACATTTACCACCCGCACAACTTTTATATCTATCGCAGATGATGATTCCAATTTTTACTTTGTTTTCCATAGAATGTCCTTTTAGCTTCTCTACTATTTAATTTTTATGGTATTTTCTTGGTAATAAGCATCGATTAACCCAGCAATTGATTTAAATGCATTTGTTACTTCACAATCTGGTTTTTCAAGAACGATAGGTTTTCCTTTGTCGCTAAGAATCCGCGCATCAATATCAATCGGAATAGATCCTAGGAATATGGTACTGGATTCTCGCGCTAATTTTTTGCCGCCCCCTTTTCCGAAAAGATCAATTTCCTTTCCACAATGTGGACAAATCAAACCTGACATATTTTCTACAATGCCTATTGATGGTATTTGCAATTCTTTTGCCATGGCTACAGCACGCTCTGCGTCTATAACAGATACTTCTTGAGGCGTTGTAACTATCACCGCGTAATTGGGTTTCATTTGCTGAGCTATTGAGAGTATTTCATCTCCTGTCCCTGGAGGAAGATCTGCAATCAGGTAATCAAGCTCTCCCCATTCAACATCCGCTAAGAATTGATTTATGACTTTAGATCGCAATGGACCTCTCCAAATGAGCGGTTGTCCTTTATTAAGCAGACCTGCCATGGAAATCATTTTTACGCCGAACTTTTCGAAAGGGAGAATTTTATCACTCAATACTATTGGTCTATCGTCCACTCCAAGCATTTTAGGCACATTGGGACCTGTAATGTCTGCATCAAGAATTCCGGTTGAGAATCCTTTCATATGGAAAATACAAGCGAGGTTAATACTAACAGTAGTTTTTCCAACTCCACCTTTACCACTAAAGATAATGATGCGATGTTTTATTTTGGAAACAGTGTCTGAAATTCTTTTTGTTTCTTCTTCAAAGGCTTTTTGTTTGTCCAGTTGGTCCATAATATTTATTTCAGTTTAAAATTGCGTCTATTATTGAATTAATAAACGAATATTTTCCTTCAAATGTTGTAACCATTTCTTAGTCCATTTTCCAAATCTGCTACGATGTCTTCAACGTCTTCTATACCGACTGATAGTCTTATTAAATCATTAGTAATGCCGGCTTTAAGCTTGTCCTCTTTAGATACTTTTGAATGCGTCATAGATGCCGGGTGTTGGATTAATGTTTCTACTCCGCCCAGCGAAACCGCCAACAAAGCCAACTGCAGGTTGTCCATTAATATTTTGGCTGCATCGAAACCGCCTTTCAATCCAAAACTTATTATCGAACCGCTGCCCCTCATCTGTTGTTTTCCCAAATGATATTGCGGATGCGATTTTAAGCCCGGGTACTTTACCCATGCTACTCTGGGATCTTGTTCAAGAAACAGAGCAACTTTATGAGCGTTTTGCTGTGCTCTCTCGATACGGATACTTAATGTTTTTAGACCACGCAATACCAAGTATGCCTGATGCGGATCCATATTACAACCAAGATTGATCATCATGTTTCGCAATTGATTGTAAATGTTTTTTTCTTTGGCAACAATTATTCCTGCGACGACGTCAGCATGACCGTTAATGAATTTTGTCATGGAATGAAAAACAATGTCAGCGCCAAGATCTAACGGGTTCTGTAAATACGGACTGCAAAATGTATTATCTACAACCAGTAAAATTCCATGTTCATGTGCAATATCAGCACAAGCGGCAATATCAGTAATGTTCATTGTAGGATTTGCTGGTGTTTCGATATATAAAACTTTTGTATTTGGACGAAACGCTTTTTTAATATTTTCAACCTTGGTTGTGTTGATGTATGTAGATTGAAAACCGAATCTGATGAATTGTTTTTCCATTAAACTGCGTGCAGGTCCATAAATTGCGTCTGTGCTTATGATATGATCACCGCTACTCAATAAAGTTAAATAAATGGTTGCGACTGCCGCCATTCCCGAACTGACAGCAATTCCTCCATATCCGTTTTCAAGCACTGCAACCTGTCGTTCGAGTGCATTAATTGTTGGGTTGCCAATTCGGGTGTAGATGTAGCCATCGCTTTCACCTGCAAAACATTTGGCACCGTCTTCTGCACTTTGAAAACCAAATGTTGATGTCTGATAGATAGGTGTTGTTGCACTGTTAAATTGATCGTCTATTTCGCCTGCATGAATTAACTTGGTGTTAAAACCTGATTTTTCAATGTTCATTTGATTATTCCTTATTAGTTGTTTATAAAATATGATTAAATATCATCCACTGCTCAAGGCAAAAGGATTGCAGCGGCTATCACAGTAGTCCATAAACCATTTTTATCGCCTTCAGCGGATTGTGTTATGTTAAACGTTTTTACAATCTTGCCCGACATTTTAAAAACTTGCTCTCTTTCATTCCAATCCGCATCGGAATTAAATTCAACACCGAGAGTAGTGGCAAGCATTTGTGCGGCTAAATCCTCTGCATAATCGCCGGTATTTCGTTCGGTTACGCCGAAGGGATGATATTCCGATAAATATCCATATTGAGTATTATCTGCCGGAATAGCAACACCGATAGATGAAGCGATTAATCTATTTGGCTCATTTGTCGCATTTCTTGCCATTACAGTAAAAGTAATTTGTCCGGGGCTCAATTCTTTCAATCCTTCTTCTTTACTAATTCTTTTACATCCCGGAGGGAAGATGCTACTGACATTTACTAAATTACAAATTTCGATGCCTGCACTTCTAAGAGCAAGTTCGAAAGAACTTAGATAATCTTTGTGTCTTCCTACACCTTTAGTGAAAAATATTTTTGTCGGGACGTACAAATGTTTACTCCTTTTTTATTTGGATAAGAAATTATTTACTGCATCTTTAACTTTTATTGTTCCTTTTAAACCGTCAACGATTTTCACTCCGCTTCTTTTGAGAGCTTCTTCCGCTTTATCTCCGACGTGCCCGGTAAGTAAAACTTCGACGCTTTTGTTAATAATTAACTCTGCCGCTTTGGGACCGGCGCCGCTGTTCATCTGTTCGCCGAGATTCGATACAGCTTCGAATTTCATCGTTTTGGAATCGACGATTAAAAAATATTGACAACGCCCGAACTGTTCGCTTACAAGGGCGTCCATCGATCCACCTTTATTAATGAATAGATTATACTAAGAGTGACTTAAGTTTTTTCTATTTTAATTACATATTTAATTCTAATGAAACAAAATAAGTTCTTGGTGATGATGGTCCATAAACATATCCCGGATCTCTCTTTATTCCGTAATCCAAATCTTTTTGATAAGCGTTGGTTAAATTCTTTATTCCGGTAGTAACAGTGGCAGAAAGATCGCTAAATAGTTCAAATTTGTATCTGGCTGAAAAGTCGAATTCAAAAAAGTTTTGACTTTTTGATAAAACAAGAAGCGGTTCATCTTGTCTTTCAACAACTATTTCGTGGGGAACATCCATCTTACCAGTATACTTCATCGAGAAAAAGACGTTGAATTCTGAAGTAAAATTGTACGTAGAGCGTAAGTATCCAAATGAATTTGGAGTTCTTAAAAAGTTCTTTGTATCGAAATCTGTTAGAAAATCCTTATAGTTACTTTCTTTCAGAGTTATGCCGGTTCTTAACTCTAAATTATTAAACGGTTTAATTCCGAAATCAACTTCAATGCCTTTAACATCAGCGCCAATACTGTTGATTCGCTCCCAGTATTCTATTGTTCCACTCGAAGAAATAAATCGATTTGTATAAGCTCCATCTAATTTTGTATAAAATCCGGTTACACCAAGCAATAAAGGGATACCGTTAACAAAATTTTGAAACTCGGCACCTACTGTAAAGGAGTTACTTCTCTCTTCTTTTAAACCGGGCGAATTACGAATTACACGCTGCGTCCCTTCTAATCCACATATATGTAAATCTTCGTCAAATATCTGTGGAGCCTTGAATCCGGTCGTGTATCCTGCACGTAGTTTCAATCCTTTGGTTAGTTCATAACTTAAATTAAGGCGCGGACTGATAATCCAATTATCAAGCGCAGAATGTTGGTCAAAGCGTATGCCTGCAACTACTTGTAATGAATTAAGTTCTTCAATTAAAAATTCATCTTGAACAAAAACGCCTAGGTTTTTGAAAGTTTCTTCAACGAAATAAGCGGAGTTAGAAACACTTTTATCATCAATCCTATCGTTATCATATTGAACGCCGCCGGTAAAAGAATGAGAACCGGAAATATAGTTTAACTGAATTCCGCCGGTATGTAAAGGATTATTTGAGAAGCCGTAATAATTAAGAGCTTGCAAACGCGCTTCTACGGTAGTGTCAGAAAGTCCGCCGTAATATGAATTTCTTCGCAGCAAGCTGAAAGCATAGTTAATTCTATATTCAAAAACCGGACTTAATTTATGAGACCATTTTATTTTACCGCCATATTTAAAGTGTTGAATCCATTCGGCAATCCCGGCTTCGTGAACGGGTCTATCGAAATTCTCGCCGCCGCGTCTTTCTTCAAAAATTCTATGAAAAGAAATTTGAAGATCACTGCTTTCAAATGGATTAGAGTACCAGTCAAATCCAATAGTTTCATTCTTGAGCTCACCAAGTTCGGAAAAGCCGTCTCCGTTACGGTCGTAAGGATTTCTTGAACGTGTAGAACCATAGGCAAAAAATCCAGAAGTGTTATCTTTGTTAACCATCTCGGCAGTAGCGCTGATTTGCTGATCATAAGAATTGCCAACCGAGCCTCCAAAATAACTGATTCTTGATCTATTAAATGCCGGTTTTCTAGTTATCAAATTAATCGTTCCGGCAATAGCATCGCCTCCGTAAAGAGCTGATCCGCCGCCTTTAACTATTTCGATTTGTTCTATCATTTCTTTCGGATAATGCTCTAAACCGTAAACCCCGCCTAACGAACTGATAACAGGGTCGCCGTCAATAAGAATTTGAGTATATTTACCTTCAAAACCAAGTATTCTAACTTGAGTAAAGTTGCAATTGTTACAGTCATTTTCTACAGAAACGCCTGTCTGCAAACCCAAAGCTTGTGCAAGATTGTATGCGTTTTGTTGTCTGATCAAGATATTAGGAATTATCTCTGTCTTAACCGGACTGTCTTCGTACAGACGGGGAGAATTAGTACCGGTAACGACAACTGTACCCATTTCAATTGTACCTTCTTTTAATTCGAGAACCAAATTCTCCATATTTTTCCCACCTGCGGGAATTTGTGCTACAATGGATTTATAACCAACTATTGAAATATTTAATTCTATGTCGGTTACTGGGGCAGATTTAATAGTAAAATAACCGGATTCATCTGTGGATGTGCCGATATTTGTTTTTTTAACGGATATATTCACTCCAATTAAAGGTTCTTTGGTATCGACATTTATAACTCGACCGCTGATTACCCTTGTTCGGTATTCTTCAGTCTCGGTGAAGCTGATTGCCCAAACGTTAATTGAAAAAAATAACGTAAGAATAATCATGAATTCTCGTAATATGTTATGATATTTCATTTTGGCTCCTTTTAGTTTTTTATGATTCATTCGATATCGTTCCAAATGTTTTTGAACTTACTCTCATAATTTTTATCGAACTCAATTATTGATTTAGAATTTTGTATTGCCTTCACAAATGTTTTATCGAAGGGAATCTTATCAAGCAATGAAATCCCTTGTGACTGAATAAACTCTTCGATGTTTTTACTCATCTCAATATTTATATCATATTTGTTTATGATAACTCCGGATGGAAATTTGAATATCTTCAATAAATTTACTAATCTTTTCAAATCGTGCAGACCGGATTGAGTTAGCGGGGGCAGTTTGAAATCGTTCAAGTTTTAGTGCAATTTCTCTTCATGATTGACGATGGTACCTTTGATAATTTCCTGAACAGCATCATCAATTGTCTTATTGTGAGTGATAATGGGCTTGATATTTGCGTTTACCATGTGTTGGTATGCGCCGTTTCCCATACCGCGTGCAACCAATATCCGGCAATCCACGATGGTCGCAGTCATCATGCGATGTTTTCCTTGTGAATGCTCGTCAAAACCGTGGTCAGGACCATGATGTTCTCCGTGTTCTTCCTGTCCGTGGAACGTATGATGCCCTGCTTTCTCGCGCCGTTCACGATGTATTATGATGCCATTCTCAATCGTCACAACCTCATAATATTGCGCACGACCAAAATGCTGGCTGATCGTGTTACCATCGTCGGTGACGAAAGCGACTTTTAAATTTTTTGTATCCATTGGTTTTCCTTTTTGTTATTATTTTTCATACCTGATGATGATATGTTTGCATTTTCTTGAAGTTTAAAAGTTCCTCGTCCCTTTGCATAAACATGTCCATTGCATAAGACGACTCCTTCTGCCCAACACATAAATCCACGACGCCGTTTAGGAAATGCTGCAATTGTTATTTCCATGTTCGTTGGAATACTCTTGAGATATCGGATATCTAACCTGCAAGTCAGCGGACTCTGATTGAATCGATTATGTAAACAACGCACCATCGCCGCATCCATAAGTGTTGCGATAATACCGCCGTGCACAAGCCCACTGTAACCCTGGTGTTGTTCGTTGATCGTAGTATGACAAGTTACTTGATCACCTTTAGATTCGAATTGCAGTTGCAATCCATCCTGATTTGTCTGACCACATGCGAAACAGTGATAGTGAAAAATTTCGGTTTTATCATCATGTAAAATCTTGGTCTCAGCATAAGGATTGTCGTTTTTCATAATTACCATCCAAGAAGAAATAAAGAAAGCCCGATAGTTAACCCGATTGCAATATTGAATCCTTTAATCAGCAAGGAATCCTTCACAGAATACGCTAACATTGGCAGCATACCGTGACCATCTTGAACGACTGAGCTGGTGAATAGTACTGAAAAAGGAATCAAACCATGAGCGTACATCGTAACAAAAATAAGATGCGGACCCGAATCAGGTATAATACCTATCAAAGCGCTAAGAAAAAGGAGTGTTAATGTATATTCCGATGTAAGTTGATTTAGATTCCAATATTCCAT
>JAHJRJ010000148.1 GCA_018830765.1 Bacteroidota bacterium
GCCGAACAAACGGGGATGGGTGAACGAGTTAATACTATTATGCAAACCTGCTTCTTTGCAATATCGAACGTTCTCCCGAAAGAAGACGCAATCGCACAAATTAAAAATGCGATTAAAAAAACTTACGGAGCCAAAGGTGAACAGATCGTTAAGATGAATTTTCTAGCGGTCGATCAAACACTCGCAAATCTCTTCGAAGTGAAAATACCAGAAAAAGCTACAGAAACAATTGAACTACCGCCAACTGTTTCCGAGAAAGCTCCTGTTTTCGTAAAGAATGTTCTGGCAAGGATATATGCAGGTTACGGAGATACATTGCCCGTTAGCGCCTTCCCACCGGACGGATCGTTTCCGACTGATACTGCACAATGGGAGAAACGAAATATTGCACTTGAAATTCCAGTTTGGGACGAAGTCGTTTGTATCCAATGTAATAAGTGCGCTTTAGTTTGCCCGCATGCCGCAATCAGAATTAAAGTTTATGACGAAAAATTAACAGCACAAGCTCCTCCAACTTTCAAATGGACAAAAGTAAGAGGCAAAGAATTCGAACCGAATATGGTTTATACCATTCAAGTCGCACCAGAAGATTGTACCGGTTGTGGAATCTGTGTCGAAGTCTGTCCGGCAAAAAATAAAACTGAAACAAGATTGAAAGCGATAAACATGGCTGATCAAATTCCGTTGCGTGAACCCGAACGTCTGAATTACGATTTCTTCCTCGAGCTTCCGGAATACGATAGGAAAAAAGTTCAAATCACAACCGTGAAGGGCTGCCAGTTATTAGAACCTCTGTTTGAATACTCGGGCGCTTGCACAGGATGCGGCGAGACTCCGTACATAAAATTAGTCACGCAACTTTTCGGCGACAGAACCATAATCGCAAACGCTACGGGATGTTCTTCAATCTACGGCGGCAATCTTCCGACAACACCATACTCAAAAAACAAAGATGGTCGCGGACCAACTTGGTCGAATAGCTTGTTCGAAGACAACGCCGAATTCGGCTACGGTTTCCGACTTACTCTCGATAAGCATAAAGAATTCGCAGAAGAGTTGTTGAAAACACTCGTGACTGACATCGGCGAAGAATTAGTAAAAGGATTAATTGGAGCTGACCAAAAAACAGAGACAGGAATTTTCGAGCAACGCGAAAGAGTCGCGATTCTGAAAAAAAAGCTTGAATCAATCGACAAACCCGAAGCAAGGCATCTACATAATATCGCCGAGAGCTTAGTTAACAAGAGCGTTTGGATTGTGGGCGGCGATGGATGGGCTTACGATATCGGATACGGTGGACTTGACCACGTATTAGCTTCCGGTAAGAATGTAAACTTGCTCGTCCTAGATACCGAAGTTTACTCCAACACGGGCGGGCAGATGTCGAAAGCTACACCGCGTGCGGCAGTTGCAAAATTTGCAGCAGGCGGTAAACCGATGCCGAAGAAGAACCTCGGTATGATTGCAATAAGCTATGGAAACATTTACGTCGCGCAAGTTGCAATGGGTTCCAACGACTTACAAACAGTTCGCGCATTCTTAGAAGCCGAAGCATACAACGGTCCATCGTTAACCATTGCATACTGTCACTGCATTGCTCACGGTATCAACATGCAGAAAGGTATGGATAATCAAAAAGCCGCAGTCGAATCCGGGCACTGGCCCTTGTACCGGTTCAACCCCGATTTGTTAAAAGAAGGAAAGAACCCGTTGAAACTTGATTCGAAAGCACCAACAATTTCTTTTAAAGATTATGCTTATATGGAAACACGATATAAGATGCTTACAATGAGCAAACCCCAAGAAGCAAAGAGATTGATTGAACTTGCTCAAAACGACGTAAAACAACGTTGGAATATGTACGAGCAGTTGGCTTCTATTAAATACGGCAGTGACGGAGAAAATACAAAGAACAAATAGCAAATATCAAAATCCAACATATAAAGAAAAAGAGGATTAACTATGGATTTATCAACAACATACATGGGGTTAAAACTAAAGAATCCGATTGTTCCTTCAGCTTCACCTTTGTCGAGGGAGCTTTCTACGATAAAAGAGCTCGAAGATGCAGGGGCTGCTGCCATCGTAATATACTCGCTTTTCGAAGAGCAGATAGAACACGAAGCTTTGGAGCTTGACTACTTGACTACCAAAGGGACAGAAAGTTTTGCCGAAGCTCTCACTTATTTCCCTCAAGAACATGAATACCATTTGGGACCCGATGATTATCTTGAGCATATTCAAAAGGCAAAAAAAGCAGTTGACATACCAATCATCGGAAGCTTAAACGGTGTTACACCGGGGGGTTGGCTCGACTACGCAAAGAAAATTGAGCAAGCTGGCGCCGATGGATTAGAACTAAATATATATTACATCCCTACTGACCCGAAATTTTCGAGTCTCGATATCGAAAATCTATACATA
>JAHJRJ010000149.1 GCA_018830765.1 Bacteroidota bacterium
ACAAATTCACCTTTGAGGTTCCTCTCTGAAACTTTCTTATACAATTCAACTGCCGAACCATGGAAAATTTCTTCATCCGGTAATGTTAAGTTAAAAGAGATGCAAATCTTGCGGTTATTCCCAAATACTTCAACAATATCACGCAAGAGCTGCAAAAGTCGGTAAGGCGTATCCATCAACACCATCGTTCTCTTCTCACTCAAAAGATTTTTCAATTCTCTCTTTCGTTCTTCCTTTTTCGGTGAAAGCCAGCCGACGAAAACAAATTTTTCGATATCGAATCCTGTAACAGTAAGAGCCAGCAAAAGGGACGATGCACCGGGGATAGGAATAATCCTAATTTTATTTGCGATTGCTTTCTTAACAAGTATTCTACCGGGGTCGGAAAAAACAGGCGTTCCTGAATCGGATACCAAAGCTATGCTCTTATTCTCCCTTAAAAATTTTAGTATCCGGTCGGACTCTTCCTGTTCGTTGTGTTCATTAAGAAGTTCAATCGGTTTATTAATATCATAGTGTTTCAGCAACCTTTTTACTTCTCTTAATTCTTCACCGACAACGATATCAACCGATTTTAAAACATTCAGAGCACGGAGCGTAATATCATCATAATTCCCTATTGGAGTTGCAACAAGATATAAAACGCCGGGCATTTATCATTTTTCCTTTTCAATCATTAATTCTGTAGCCAGTTTTTTCCGTTCCTCCCAATCTTTTATTGTCATAATAATGATTGCGGTAACTGGAACTGCGATCAACAAACCTAGAAATCCTAAAAAATAGCCAAAAAGAAGAAGCGATAGAATTAACAAAACAGGATGCAGTCCGACTTGCTTACCGAGTATGTTCGGTGAAATAACCGATGCTTCAAGAATTTGCAGGAAGCCGAATGTCGATAGCACAAATACTATTTTAAGCCACACTGGGTCGCCGCTGAATAGCGCGACAATCAACGATAAACTCAAACTAATGAACAAACCAAAGTAAGGAATTATACTCAATACTCCCGCAATCATTCCTAATACTACTGGATATTTGATACCGAAAATAGCAAGCAAAACACCCACTAATATCCCGTGAATAAATGCCACAATGAGTGCGCCTCTCAAATATTTGCCGATTAGTTTATCAACTTTTGATAAATAATTAACAACGCTTCCTTCTTTTTTTACCGGGATTAATGATTTCATGCGATCCACTAAAAGGACAAAATCTTTCAGCAAATAAAACGCAAGGAAGGGAATTATGAAGATGTTTATAATTTGCGTTATTAAAACCGATATACTACTGATGAAGCCGAAAACAGATGTTAACAAATTTTTTAATATATCTTCCAACTTTGGAGTGAGTTCTTGAGATAATCGCTCACGTGCATAGTCCGTATCTATTCCGTAATGAGTTAACCAAGCGAATATTTTCCCGTGTTTGATATAATTCACTAACTCGCCCGTTATATCCGTTATCGCCATAAAAATATTATTAAACTGCTGGATTGCCAACGGCATAATAAAAATGATGAGGGAGGCAAATACAGCCAGCAAAATAATTATAAGCATTAATGATGACAGCCATCGTTTTATGCCTTTTGTTTCCAATTTTGTGACGAGCGGGTTGAATAAGTAGGCAAGCAGTATCGCAATAATGAATGGAAGTAAAATACTTCTCAATTCGAATAAAAACCAAACTGAGAATATAATGCCCGCAAGCCACATAAAAGTTCTGACAAACTTGATATACCGCAACGGATACAATAAAAATTCTATCGCAAAAAATATTAAGAATGGCGATACGACTGACTGAATCGAAAAAAATAGAAGTCCGATTAATAATCCTGCGGATATGAGTGCAATAATACCAATTTTACTCATCTCGGTTTCGTTGTGATGCGAATTATATTTTGATTTGTTCAAATCTTCCATGCTTTATTTCCCAGTATGTCCGAAACCTCCGTTTCCACGCTCTGTTTCTTCGATTCTTTTAACTTCTTCCCAAGTAACTCGTACATAAGGGGCAACAACCATCTGAGCAATACGGTCGCCTCTTCGTACCACAAAATCTGTGTTGCCAAAATTCCTGAGTATAACCTTAACTTCACCACGATAATCGGAGTCTATTGTGCCGGGTGAATTTAATATCCCGATATTGTGATTGATTGCTAATCCACTGCGTGGTCTTATTTGTGCTTCATAACCTTGAGGCAGTTCAATTTGGAAACCAGTCGGAATCAATCGTGTTTGATTTGGTGAAATTACTAACTTATCCTCAACGGCAGCGTAGATATCTATACCAGCAGAACCAGTGGTTGCATAGGATGGTAGTGGAATGTCGGTTACTTGAGGATTGACACGAGCAATTCGGATTTGAATTTTGTTATGAGACATAAAAATAGAATAATGGAATAATTGCTTAAATATAAAGAATTTTGTGGAGAAAACAAGGTTCGGCTTGATAAAAAGAAAAACATTTTGTAAATTTATCCAATAAAATATTTTATCAACTAAATGAAATAGAAGGAAATGTATGATACTCAAACTATTTTTACTTATTACCATATTAATCACAGCAATCAACGCTCAACCTCTAAAAGTTTTCATCTCCGTTGACATGGAGGGGATCACCGGTGTTGTTCACGGCGACCAAGTAACAAGCACTGGGGCAGATTACAATCTTGCTCGCAAGTGGATGACACAAGAAGTAAATGCTGCAGTTCAAGGCGCACTTGATGCTGGTGCAGTGGAAATAATTGTGAATGATTCGCACGGCGATATGAGAAATATAATTATTAGCGAGCTCAATCCAGCAGCAACACTCATCACTGGCACACCCAAACCTTTGAGCATGATGCAAGGAATTGATTCAACTTTTGATGCAGTAATATTCATCGGTTATCATGCAAAAGCTGGAACTGCTGATGGTATCTTAGACCACACCTACGCGGGAGCTACAGCTTATTCCATTAAAGTAAATGGGATTGAAATGCCAGAGCTTGGAATAAACGCTTTGATAGCAAGCCATTTCAAAGTTCCTGTTGTACTGGTTGCGGGTGATAAAGCAACCTGCCAGCAAGGAAAAGAAATTCTTGGTGATAAATTAGTTACCGTTCCAGTAAAAGAAGGAATTGGTCGTTATGCAGCAAAGTCTATGTCGTTAGAAAAAGC
>JAHJRJ010000150.1 GCA_018830765.1 Bacteroidota bacterium
CAGCATACCTGATACATTTTTTAACAATTCTTCAACGCCGTTGCGTTCTAAATCTTCGGCAGCAACCCAACTCAAATTTACTCTCACATTGTTGGCAGCGCCAGCGTGTATGAATGCCTCGGTGATACTCTTGTAAGCATCCAAGTGCTCTGTATATTTACCGCAGACGGCTATGTTAATTTTTCCTACTGGATCTTTTACGCGCTTCACGACTTTTTTCCAACCCGTAAGATTAGGAAGTGGACAAGTTAAATCGAGTTTCTCTAAAACAAGGTCGTCCAAAGCTTGTTCTTCAAACAGCAGAGGAACTTCATAGATAGTTGGAACGTCAGGAGCGCTAATTACGGATTCGGCATCAACATTTGTGAACAGTGTAATTTTCTCGCGAACTTCTTTTGACAGGTGGCGATCCGACCTGCAAATCAAAATATCCGGTTGGGTTCCAAGCTCGAGAAGAGCTTTCACACTATGTTGTGTAGGTTTTGTCTTAATTTCTCCCGCCGAAGGAATAAAAGGAACAAGCGTAACGTGAATGCTTAGTGCATTTTTTTTCCCTAACATAAACATGAACTGACGCATGGCTTCTAAAAAGGGTAAGCTTTCGATATCACCGACAGTTCCTCCAATTTCAGTAATTATGACATCATACTCGCCTGTTTTTCCGAGCGCTTCGAACCGGCGTTTGATTTCGTCAGTGATATGAGGAATTACTTGCACTGTGGCGCCTAAATAATCGCCGCGTCTTTCTTTTAAAATTACTTCGTGGTAAACTTGGCCGGCTGTCGAGTTGTTTTGTTTTGTCATGCTTATATCGAGAAATCTCTCGTAATGTCCCAAGTCAAGGTCGGTTTCTGCACCGTCATCCGTTACATACACTTCACCGTGTTGATAAGGATTCATCGTTCCTGGATCGACGTTAATATACGGGTCGAATTTTTGTATCGTTACCCGAAGCCCTCTAGATTTTAAAAGTAACCCGAGCGATGAAGCCGCTATGCCCTTTCCTAAAGAAGATACTACACCGCCCGTTACAAAAATGTATTTTATCGGATTTCTTCGTGCCATAGCGCCTCCTATTATCTTAGATTAATTACAGATGCTGATACAACTCCGCCCGATAGCACGAGCTTTAAACCTTCTTCGATAGTCATATTCAAAACCTTAATTTCATCTTTCGGAACAAATATTAATACGCCTGAAGTTGGATTCGGCGGATGCGGAAAATACACCCCAATAACATCTAACTGATTATCCGGATTCGATTGAAAAGTAATTTCGTTTGTTGCAAAACCTACGCAATAGATTCCACGTCTCGGATACTCGACCATTACCACGTTCTTGAAAGTTTTACTCTTTGCACCGATTGCGAATGCCGATATTAAATCACGGATAGCGCTGTAAATAGTCCGTGCAAGAGGTAATGAAGTGATAAAACTATCGAAAGCTTTTATAATTACTCTTCCGAACAAGTTTCTGGACATAATTCCGATGAGCAATATAAGCAGAATCATCGATATAAAGCCCAGCCCGATTATGTGGTATCCTAAAAGAGCATCGAGCACCGGCGATATGATTCCGTCAACAGCTTCAAACAAAACTTTTAAAACAGTGATAGTAATTACAATCGGAACGATTACTACTATCCCACGCATAAAACTTGTTCGAAATACTCCAAAAATATTTTTTTTCTCTTTCTCCATTATCAAGACCTTTGAGATTTTTCTATGAGCAATCTGACCTTTCCGACATCTTCGATTGTATCGACAGGAATAGTGTCGTATTTAGTAACTACAGTTTTAATTCTGATTCCATTTTCTAACATGCGGAGTTGTTCTAACTTTTCAATCCTTTCGAGTAACGATTCTCCCCAAGTTGTAAACTTGTTTAACACCTCTTTCCGGTAAACATATAATCCGATATGCTTATAGTAGTCGTGATACAAATACCATTCGTCAATGTTCTGACGGTCTCTCAAATACGGTATAGGTGATCTTGAGAAATACATCGCATAACCGAATCTATCAATCACTGCTTTGGGGATGTTTGGATTTTTCAATTCATCGGCAGATAAAATCTTTTTAACTAATGTGCTAACCGAAATTTCCTTGTCTTGTATCAACGGCATAACAGCTTCGTCTATCATTTGAGAAGCAATCAACGGCTCATCCCCCTGAACATTAACAACGATAGAAATACCCTCTAATTCTTTCGATGCAAAAGCAATTCTGTCGCTGCCGCTCGGTATGTCAGTTGGTGTGAGTATAGACCTTCCTCCAAAATTTTCTACGGCTTCCATTATTCTGATATCGTCTGTAGCAACTATAACAAAGTCGACTAATTTTGCTTGAGCCGTTCGTTCATAAATGTGTTGTATCATCGGTTTTCCGCAAAGGTCAATCAACGGTTTCCCAGGTAAACGAGTCGATGCATAACGGGCAGGAATTATTGCCACAATTTTTCCGGTATCTGTTATCAATCAAATATCTCCTATTACTTTAGGAACCTTGAAAAATTTCTCTGTCTTCGATGGAGCGTTCATCAATATTTCTTCCTGTGAAAATGACGGCTTCATTTTATCCTCTCGAAAGACATTACGCAATTCTATAACGTGCGAAAGAGGTTCGACATTCGTAGTGTCAATTTCGCTGAGCTTCTCTATGTATTCTAAAATTTTATTGAACTGATGTGTAAATTTTTCTTTTTCTGTTTCGGAATACTCAAGTCGGGCAAGCGCAGCAATATTTTCAACATCCTTGATAGTAACAGACATATTATTGATCGATATAATGTTTAGAGATAATTTTATGAACTTCTGACATTAA
>JAHJRJ010000151.1 GCA_018830765.1 Bacteroidota bacterium
ACACAAAAAACGTGTACAAGTTTTTGAAAATATTCAAAAGAAAGCTTTGAGCATTGGCGTAGGCATCGTTTCGCACAACGTTATTGACGAGGTCAACATTTTGAATGCGACATTCAGGGCGATGCATAAAGCGATCAATCGATTGGTGCCGCCTCCCGATCATTTATTAATCGACGGGCCTCATTTTGCAGAAATGGACATTCCTTGCACAAAGATTATTGATGGTGACTCGAAAAGTTTTACGATTGCCGCCGCTTCGATAATTGCTAAAGTCGTTCGGGATAACTTGATGGCTGAATATGATGAAAAGTATCCTGAGTACGGTTTTTCAAAACACAAAGGATACGGAACTTCAGCACATATCGCAGCTATTAAAAAATTTGGATATTGCGAGATACACCGGAGAAGTTTTAAATTTAAAAGGAACTGATGATGAAAAACAAGCGTTCGGAAGGAACTAAAAGTGAACAAATCGCCGAAAATTTTTTGACGAAGAAAGGTTTAAAAATCATCTGCCGTAATTACCATTTTGGAAGAGGAGAAATTGACTTAATTTTTGACGACAACGGTATATTAGTTTTTGTTGAAGTAAAATCACGACGAACGGACGAGTACGGTGAGCCGGAAGATGCAATCACGATACCTAAGCGTAAACAGATTCGTAGGGTTGCCGAAGGTTATCTGTGGGAAAATAATATTGAAAATGTAGAATGCCGCTTCGATGTAGTTGCCATCAAATGGGAAGATTATAAACCAATTATAAAATACATCCCGAACGCTTTCTGATTGTAGATTAGTTATTATTTAGTTATATTTTTTCACATCTTTTTTAAAAATCTTAGAATTTATGAAACTAAAGGTGATTAATGGCAAAAGCAGCTAAAGGTCAGCGAACAATTAAAACAAAATCTGAAACCCCGAATTGGTACGATAGTCAATCGAATTTGAAGAAGGATATTATTAGCATAGCAGTTTTATTCCTCTTAGTTTTAGTGCTCTTTAATCAAATCGTATTTAAAGATATGATTTTTTCCGAGGGCGGTGATACTGCGGCTGCACACGCTTGGGGAAAAGCCGGTGAATATTTAGAAGCGAAGGAAGGTCAAAAACCAATTTGGTTTCCGTATATCTTTAGCGGAATGCCCGGCTTCGGCAGTCTGGCGTATATCCCTTATAACGTAAGTTATTTCCAGACAGCTATACTTTTTGTAGGTAAACTCCTTTTCTTCAATGTGGAGATGAGCTGGTTTGTTTTGCATTATTTTTTAGCTGGTATATTTATGTACTTTCTTGCGAGGTATTGGAAGTTTAAACAAATTCCTTCGCTTTTAGCCGCAGTTGTTTTTATGTTATCGCCATACGCAATCGGGTTAGCTGTTCACGGGCACGGCTCGAAGATGATGGCTCTTACTTATATTCCGCTGTTGCTTTTACTTACCCAATACGTTTTTGATAAGCGTACTTTGTTGAGTATCGGACTCCTTGCTGCTGCCGTCGGCACTGCTTTACTCACTAATCACGTGCAGATGGTTTATTATGGGTTTATGCTCATCGGATTGTACGTGTTTTATGATATAATCATCAACATCAAAAATGAAAAAACTACTCTTCTAAAAAAAGTTGGACTGTTTGTTACAGCCCTTATTATCGGTTTTGGAATTTCAGCATTTGTTTATTTTGCGACGTTCGAATATTCACAATTTTCTATTCGCGGCGGCGGCGAACCGGGTGTAGCGGGCGGTTTAAATTACGACTATGCTACTAACTGGTCGTTTCATCCATTTGAAATGCTAAATTTACTAATCCCTTCATTCTTCGGTTTTTCATCGCCACATTATTGGGGCTGGATGCCATTTACCGATACAACTGTTTATCTCGGTATCGTTCCGCTAATCCTCACAGTAATTGCTTTTATTTATCGCCGTAATAAATCTATGTTGTTCTTCGGTTTATTTTCTGTATTCGTTTTGTTCGTCTCTTTTGGAAAACACTTCAATTTATTTTACGATTTTCTGTTCAATTATCTACCTTTTTTTGATAAATTCCGTGCTCCTTCGATGATATTGCATCTACTTCCTATAACATTCGGGATGTTGGCCGCATACGGATTAACTTTTCTAATGGAGATTCCTCAAAAGTTCAATCACGCTAAATTGAACAAGAGCTTATTAATTGCGATGGGTATTATCACCGCAATTTTGGTAATTGGTTTCATCGGGAAGGCTTCAATTTATTCGGCTCTTTCAGGTTCGATGTTCGTTAAAGAGGGCGACGTGCAACAGCTTCAACAGCAGTACGGCGCACAAGCCTCTCAAGTGTTATCTCAACTTAAAGAAAGCCGCTTCAACTTGCTTGTAAACGATTATGTAAAATTTTCTATTATATCAATTGTTTCATTGGGAATTGTACTGCTATATCTAAATAAGAAAATTAAGAGTATGTTGTTAGGTTTAGGGCTCATTCTAGTTTTAGTAGTTGACTTGTTCATTATAGATACAAAATTTATTGAGCCGAAGGAACACGCAGCAATCGACCGGCATTTTGCTCCCGACCAAACTGTTCAATTCCTCAAAACTGATAAGTCACAATTCAGAATTTTCCCGCTTGATCGTCAGTTATTTATGGATAACACTTATATGTATCACACTATCGAATCTATCGGTGGATACAGTCCGGCAAAAATCAAAATATATCAAGAGATGATAGATTCATGTTTATATCGCGGACCCGATCCGGCGTTCCCGCTGAATATGAACATCATCAATATGTTGAATACAAAATATCTAATCGCACAGTTTAATTTGCCCGATGACCGGTTTCAACTCATGGCTGTCGATAAAAAAAAACAGATAGCCATATACTTGAATCCCGCATATCAACCCCGCGCCTTTTTTGTGAACGATGTATTCATAGCACAAAACAAAACTGAAGTCTTCAACAAACTAAACTCAGCAACCTTCAACAGTAGGACGACAGCGATACTTGAAAAGCAACCAGGTATAACGCCCGTCAATTCGGATTCTGTATCCGTAAATATTAAATCTTACAAAACAAATCACATTGAGTTAGCAACTTATAATGATAAAAATTCTCTACTGGTTTTAAGCGAGGTTTACTATCCGGCAGGTTGGAAAGCTTATATTGATAGAGTAGAAACCGAAATTTTTAAAACCAACTATATACTAAGGTCGGTTGTTTTACCCGCTGGTGCGCATACTGTCGAATTCAAATTTGATCCGCCGATATATCATATTGGTTTCACAGTTAGCCATGTTGCATGGGGTGTAACAATTTTATTAATACTCGTAGGTCTGGTTCGATTACCCGCGATTAAGAAGTTAATTTGACTAAATTAGTAAAAATACTTATTTTTAAGTGAATTTATGAAAAATTTTCAGATTACGTATGACTGAATCATTGACAGAGCGACAAAAAGAAGTGTTGAAAAATGTAGTTCAGACCTTTATACTTACCGCTGCACCTGTAGGATCACGAGGGCTATCGAAAAAGAGCGATTTAAGTCTAAGTCCGGCAACAATCCGCAATGTGATGGCTGACCTTGAGGAAGAGGGCTACATTTCGCATCCGCACGTTTCGGCTGGCAGAATTCCGACGGATAAAGGTTACCGCTTTTATGTCGACGGATTAATGGGTATTGAAATGTTAAGCCAAAAAGATAAAGATGGCATTTACCAAAATTTAAGCGGTATTATAGAGACCGAAGATTTACTCAAGGAGGCATCCAAATTGCTGAGCAGAATCTCAAAACAGTTAAGCGTAGTTTCGACCCCGCACTTACGCACGGGGGTTCTTACACAGTTGGAAATTATTCAAATTTCTAACTCTAAACTGATGGCGATTATGTCAATTAGGTCCGGGTTAGTTAAAACTATTACAATGGAAATTACTTTCGAAATCTCAAGGAGTAAGATAGAAGAAATCAACCGGTTTTTAAACGAACGATTGTGTGGTTTGACCCTCAATGAAATAAGAGAAACTTTTCACGACAGAGTGAAAGATGCCGAAAACGAAGATACAGGGTTGATCCGGCTTTTCTTATGCAATACCGACAAACTGTTTAATGATTTCTATTCGCGCGAGCGTTTGCACATAAGCGGAACAACAAATATTCTCTCGCAGCCCGAGTTCGAATCTCCCGAACACATTAAAAGCATTATAGAATTGATTGATAATGAAGATATCATAATCCACGTGCTCGAAAAATTTGAAGAAAAAAACAAATGCGACAATGTTACAATTATGATTGGATCGGAGAATGATATTGAAAGATTACAGGACTACAGCTTGATAATTTCATCATACAGGATTGGTGAGACAACAGGCACCATAGGCATTATCGGTCCTACCAGGATGGAATATAGTAAAGTGATACCTATAGTCAGTTGTGTAGCGGAAGCCGTTTCATCAAATAACTAAACATAAGATAAAGAATGCAGGATAACGATATTAAAAATAACATAAATACAGAAGAAGCAACCAAGCTCGACGAAGAACAGCCCGTTCAACAAGAAGATGAATTACAGTCGTTGAAAATTAATATTGCGGAGCTCGAAAAGTTGAACGCAAACTTAAAAGACCAGCTGCTACGTAAAGCAGCCGAATTTGACAACTACAAGAAGCGAATCGAAAATGATCTTCTCTCGATAACAATATACTCGAATGAACAATTGATTGGAACACTTCTTCCGGTATTGGATGATTTCGACCGATTTTTGCAACACGCAAAAGAAGAATCCGTCCCGACTTGTCGGGACGGACGGGAAAGTCCTTTTTATAAAGGGGTTGAATTAATATACAATAAAATGTTCAAAGCTCTTGAGCAGCAAGGTTTAAAAATTTTGGACTCGATGGGAAAACCGTTCAACGTAAATTATCACGATGCGTTGATGGTAATACCTTCCGATACTAACGTTCAACCGAATACTGTTGTTCAAGAGATTGAGAAAGGTTATCTTCTGCACGAAAAAGTTATTCGTCATGCAAAGGTGATAGTTTCCGGCGAACCTGGAAATGATTCAATTACAGCTTCAGAAGCCGGAGCTGATTAAACATGGCAAAACGCGATTACTACGAAATTCTTGGTGTTACAAAAAACGCCAGTCAGGATGAGCTTAAGAAGGCATATCGAAAGATTGCGATGAAATATCATCCCGACCGCAATCCGAACAACAAAGAAGCTGAAGACAAATTCAAAGAGGCTGCAGAAGCATACGAGGTTTTGAGCGACCAAGATAAACGCAGGAGATATGACCAATTCGGGCATGAAGGAATCAGAGCCGGACAAGATTTCCACGGATATACCGATATACACGACATTTTCTCTCATTTTAGTGATATTTTTGGAAGTTCATTCGGCGGTAGTATTTTTGAAGAGGCATTCGGGGGTGGAAGAAGTTCGAGACAACGCCGATCAACTCAAATTGGCACCCCGGGCGCCGACTTAAAAGTACAACTCAAACTTACTCTTGAAGAAATTGCGGAAGGGGTCGAAAAGAAACTTAAAATTAAAGCTTACAAAACGTGTGAATTATGCGGTGGAAACGGCGCGAGGTCAGCTTCTTCACGAATTACATGTCCGACGTGTAGCGGGACCGGAGAAATCCGGCAAGTGTCGCGTTCAGTGTTCGGTCAGTTTGTTAACATCACTACCTGCAGCCACTGCAGCGGTGAGGGAAAAATTATTAAAGATGTATGTCCCGAATGTCGCGGCGAGGGAAGGGTTCACGGAGAAAAAACAATAAAAGTAAACATTCCGCCCGGTGTTTCGGAAGGGAATTATATTCCGTTGCGCGGACAGGGGCATGCAGGTAAACGCGGTGGTCCGGCAGGCGATATAATAGTTATGATTCACGAAGAACGGCATCCCGATTTTGTCCGTGATGGTGACGACGTTGTACTCGACTTATTCATCAGCTTTCCAGAAGCTGCTTTGGGAACCGAAATCGAAATACCGACGCTGACCGGCAAGGCGAAGCTTCACATAGAACCCGGAACTCAATCTGGGAAAATATTAAGGATGAGAGAAAAAGGAATTCCGCACATCAACGGATACGGCAAGGGTGACCAGTTGGTTCGTATAAACGTATGGATTCCGACGAAGCTTACTCAAAGAGATAGAGAGTTATTGAAAGAACTTCTACAACAAGATTCGATGAAACCTAAAGAAGCGGATAAATCGGCTAATTCCGATAAAAGCTTCTTTAATAAAATGAAGGACGCTTTCACATAATCAAATAGCTATGAACCTAATCGAGAAAATAAATAGATCGAT
>JAHJRJ010000152.1 GCA_018830765.1 Bacteroidota bacterium
AGTCGCCTTCGGGAGGCGGATGAAATGTTAACTAATAGATCTTTGGCTTTATTATTTTTAGGGTAGAAGTATCGCACAGGATATGACAGTCGCCCACAAACCGTTCTTATCCCCCTCAGCCGATTGGGTTATATTATAAGTTTTAACTATTTTACCACTCATTTTATACGTCTTTTCCCTTTCGTCCCATGCTTGGTCGGGGTCAAATTCTAATCCTAATGTTGTGGCTAACATTGTAGCAGCCAAATCTTCAGCATACTCACCGGCTTTCTCGTCGGTCTCGCCAAATGGATGGTGTTCGGATAAGTAACCGTACTGCGTAGAATCCGCGGGCGTGGCTACCCCAATCGAGGAGGCTATCAGACGGTTTGGTTCGTTTGTCGAGTTACGAGCCATTACGCAAAAAGTGATTTGTCCTGGTTGCAGCTGCCTTATTCCTTCGTCAGTTGGTAATCGCTTGCATCCAGCCGGGTAAATGCTTGAAACCGTAACGAGGTTACACTTTTCGATTTTTGCATCGCGCAAAGCAAGCTCGAACGACTGTAAATAGTCCCTGTGTTTACCTACACCTTTTGTAAAGAATATTTTAGTTGGAACATACAATTTCTCATCTCCTTGCCCCGATTATATCGGGGCTTGTATAATTATTATTGTTTATTTTTTCTTGTTACTTTTAAAAATTTTCGTTTACCGACTTTCAATATTATGCTGTTGGTAAGCGATACAATTTGGTTAATATCCGAAACTTTGTTTCCGTCGATGTTGACCCCGCCCTGTTCGATTAGGCGTCTTGCTTCGCTGCGTGATGTTGCTAACTTAGTTTCGCTCAACAGTTGTATAATGTCGATCGATTCAGAATCGGTTTGCAGAAAATACTCTTCAAGATCTTCGGGAACGGCTTTCCTAATAAAAATTTTGTCGAATTCTTCTTCGGCTTTTTCAGCCGCTTCTTTCGACCAATAAATTGTAACTAATTCACGGGCTAACTGCCTTTTCAAGTCGCGCGGCTTTGCTGTAATTTGATCCATTATCTTTTTCAGATATTCTTCGCCGACATCCGTTGTGAGGAGAAAATAGTCGTATATCAAATTGTCGGGTATTGAAAGCGTCTTGCCGTAAATATCTTTCGGCGAATCGGTTATTCCGATGTAGTTGTCGAGCGACTTGCTCATTTTCTCGACACCGTCTGTTCCGACTAAGAGAGGCAATATAATGGCTACCTGCGGCTCTTGTCCGTATTCTCTTTGAATGTCTCTGCCCACCAACAAGTTGAACTTCTGGTCTGTACCACCTAACTCCACGTCTGCTTTTATTGCGACGGAATCCATAGCTTGTGCGAGCGGGTAAAGGAATTCGTGTACACTAATCGGCTCACCTTCGTGATACCGTTTTTCAAAGTCATCTCTTTCTAACATTCGGGCTACTGTGTATTTGCTTGCTAACATAATTACATCGGTAAAATTCATCTCACTCAACCATTCAGAATTGTACAAAATTTTAATTCTTCTTGTTGAAAGTATCTTAGTAGCTTGGTCGAAATAGCTTTGTCCGTTACGACGGGTTTCTTCTATCGTCAGCGGCGGTCGTGTTTTGCTTTTTCCCGACGGGTCACCAATCATTCCAGTAAAATCACCTACAATCAAAATTGCCTCGTGACCTAAATCTTGAAAATGTCTAAGTTTTCGAAGCACTACAGAGTGACCAAGGTGAAGGTCGGGTCGGCTCGGGTCGCAGCCGAGTTTAACGGTAAGAGGTGTATCGGTTTTGATGGACCTTACTAATTTCTCGACAAGGCTATCTTCTGGAATTATCTCGGACGAACCCCGCCGGATAAGATCCATTTGTTCATTGATGGGTGGAAACAATTCTTTGTAAATTCTCCTTATTTTGCATATTTACGTTTAATGTCGCGTTCAACATCACGCTTTGCAATTGCCTCACGTTTATCGAACATTTTTTTTCCGCGGACAACCGCTAACTCAATTTTGATAATATTATCTTTTAAATAAACTCTTATCGGAATAA
>JAHJRJ010000153.1 GCA_018830765.1 Bacteroidota bacterium
ATACTTCATTATTCAAAACTCTGCCGATGGTGGTTTTATCTCCAACTTTAATTTATCAATTTTAGTCCTTGTTGCTTTTAATATCGTTATCGTGTAATCATCTATCTCGACGACTTCACTTGTCTTCGGGACTCTGCCAATCTTCTCACACACATATCCGCTCAATGTAACGTAACTGCCTGTCGGGATTTTGATGTCAAAAGTTTCGTTAATCACATCAATCTCTAAGCGTCCGCTGAATAGATATGTACTTTCATCAACTTTTTGCTGAAGTAATTGTTCGGTCTCGCCCGGCTCTTCTATTTCTCCGATGATTTCTTCCAATATATCTTCAACCGTAACGATGCCGGCTGTTCCGCCGAATTCATCCACAACCACGGCGATAGACTGTTCCATTATAAAAAATTGTTGCAACAGCTCCGTGCACGATTTCGACTCGGGCACATAAAATATTTCTTTAATAATAGATTCAACATTATCGATTTTTTTGAATAAATCTTTTGCGTATATAACACCCACGATATTGTCAATGTTTTCATCGTAAACTACAATCCTTGAATAATTTGTTTCGATAAATTTCTGATAAATTTTTTCTAAGGGTGCGTTTTTCCATATTCCTGCCAATTCGATGCGGGGAATCATTACTTCACGTATCGGTACGTCCTTCAATCCAATTGTTTTTGTAAGATATGATGCTGAGTCATCTTGCAGCATTCCCGCCTGCTCACCCTCTTTTATTATATGGAATATATCTTCTTTCGAATAAGAATACTTTTCAGGCTCCAAAGAGAGTTTAAATATACTTGCAAATATTTTAAATATTTTAGTCGTAATAAATATGAACGGAAATAAAAATACTTGACTTATCAACAAGAACACAGTAAAGAAGGGAACGTATGCATCGGCATTGTCCCGGAAGAAATTTTTTGGAATAATCTCGCCAAAGACCAACACTGTACTCGCCGTTATAGCCAGAATAACGAAAGAATCGAGATTAAAAAGATACGTAAATATAAGCGCGGCAAGTGAAGAGTATGCCACATTGACAACATTATTTCCTACAAGGGAAATAGTGAAATATTTTTGTGGATTGCTGATTAGTGCTAGAGATTGTTCAGCAAGCAAATATTTTCTTTTCGCTTTGACTTCCAATTTTAATTTGTTTGCAACTACGAAAACAATCTCGGAACCTGCATACAATGCAGAAAGAACGAGCAATATTATGAGAAATATTATATCTGTTATCATAAACACAGCGCTTTATTATACATTCGAACGACAATAAGCGAGAATAATCCTCCGATAATGTTAGCTACTAAATCATAAATGTCGCTGCGCCTTCCCGGAATCAAACCCTGATACAATTCGGTAAAAATACCGAGAACAACAACTCCTGCTATTGTAAAAAAATATACATTGGAAAAACCCGGATTAGTATTTTTCTTATTTGAATATGAACGATATAATAAAAGACCGAAGATGCAAAACACTACAATGTGCACTAATTTATCTATTCCAAATATTTCCACCTTTGGTAAGTAAGCTGAAGGAATGGATGAAATCGCAATAATCATAAATGCCCAAGCTATCGGTGGCAAGTGGTAGTGAACAAAATGCTGTCTGTTTTTCAACTTATAATTCACGATCTGTAACCGATTTTATTGCTTGTGGGATTTGATGTTGAATGTCGAGCGCCATCAAACTTCTTTCACCTAACTTTTCTTTAGCGATATCGCCTGCTAAGCCGTGCAAAAATACACCTGCGTATGCGGCTTCAAAGTCAGTCATTCCTTGCGCCCACAACCCGCCGATGATACCAGCTAAAACATCGCCCGAACCGGCTGTTGCCATACCGGCATTGCCTGTCGAGTTAATAATAACTCTACCATCAGCGGATGCCGTTATTGTTGGGGCACCTTTTAATACTAAAGTTAATTTATTTTTTCGGGTAAACTCTCGTGCAATGTTAATCTTATCCTTCTCAATCTCATCCACGCTCAAACCTGTTAATCGAGCAAACTCACCTGTGTGAGGAGTAAGTATAAAGTGTTTCGATTTTCTATTTTTTATGAGTGCAGGATTTTTTGATAAAATAGTCAAACCGTCGGCATCAATTAGCATGGGTTTATCAAACCCCAATAAAATCTTCGACACCACTTTTTCAGTCTCTTCGTTCAATGAAAGCCCGCAACCGATAACTAAATGACTTGCCCATCCGATGAATTTCTTTATCTGGTTGAATGCATTTAGACCCACAGTTCCTTCATCCGTAGCATCGAGTGGATTCACCATTACTTCTGTAAGCTTTTTAGCGAGTATTGGATAAACGGTTTCAGGTGTTCCTAAAATTACCGCCCCTGCTCCCATTCTCATCGCGGATTGTGCAGCCATTGCTGCTGCTCCTGTATAACCTTTCGAGCCAGCTAAAATAAATATCTTTCCTAAACTGTATTTATGAACTGTTTTCAAACGCTTCGGAATGATTGATCGGATGTCTTCTTCATCAATCGTAAAAGTTTTAAATCGGGAATTGTTAATTACAAAACGTGGAATTGAAATATCAACAACCTTTAAATCTTTGATATAATTGATTGATTTCCCAAGCGTTAGACCTATTTTCCTTAAGCCCATAGTAACAACCAAATCAGCGCACACTGCCACATTGGCAACATCACCGTTGTCTGCATTTACTCCCGATGGAATATCAATTGCAATTTTGGGGACGTCAACTGAGTTAATAAACTCAATAACTTCTTTATAGATCCCGATTACTTTACCAGTAAAACCTGTTCCAAAAATAGCATCTACAATAAAATCTACATCAGATATTTTATTAAAGTCAGTAAGATTTTTAAATTTGATGAATTTTGCATTATTTTTGGATTTTTCTCTTTTAACAATTTCTTCAAAAATTTTATAATTAGATTGAGCATCCCCCTTCAATCCTGAAGCCTTCCCCAGAAGAACTACATTTACTTGCGACCCGCGGTTAAAAAGATGCCGTGCCACCACAAAACCATCTCCACCATTATTCCCTTTACCGCAAAGAATCAAAAATCTTTTATCTGAAAGTGCTCCGTATTTTTTCTCAATCTCATCAACTATACCACGACCGGCATTTTCCATCAAAATGATGCCGGAAATTCCGATATCTTCGATTGCAATGCGGTCGCACTCACGCATCTCTTTTCCTGTTACTACAGGTTCCATTATATGAATACGTTATTGATTATTGTTAATAAAACAGATGGAAAAATTCCCAGCCCAAATAACAACAAAACAGAAACGAATAGAACAGCATTATTAGCAGGGTTAGAAGGGACTAACAGAGGTAAATCGCTTTCACGGAAATACATCATCACAACGAGTCTTAAATAGTAGTATGCGGAAACTGCCGACATTAAAACTCCGATAATGACAAGCCAAGTAAGATTTGCATTAATTGCAGCGGCGAATACGTAATACTTACCGAAAAATCCTGCAAACGGTGGAATACCGATGAATGACAACATAAAAATAGCCATCATCGCCGCAAGAAAAGGATGTTTTGTGGATAAGCCTGCATAATCTTCGAATGTAAGGTTTTTATCTTCTTCCTTTTCGAGTATGGAAAGAATACCAAATGCTCCAATATTCATAAAAGTGTATGCTGTTAGATAGAAAAGAATTCCGCTTCTGCCGAGTTCGTTCGCCGCAGCCAAACCGACAAGCATATAACCCGCATGCGCGATGCTCGAATATGCAAGCATACGTTTAATATTAGTTTGTGAGATTGCAACGATATTACCGATGATCATTGAAGCTGCAGCAAGAACAGATAGAACGTCTTTCAGGCGTTCACCTTCGACGAAAGTGTGGGCGAATATCATCACGAGGGCAGCGAAAGCGGCAGCTTTGGCGCCTGTAGCCATAAAAGCAGTGACTGTAGTGGGCGAACCCTCGTAAACATCGGGAACCCACATATGAAAAGGAACCGCTGCTACTTTAAAAGCAAATCCAATTAAAATCAGACCCATCCCAACCCAGAAAAGATTAAGTTGGGCATACTGATGGGAATTAACTACAATGGTTTGTATGTTTGTTGTTTCGGTTATTCCATAGATCAGTGCCATACCGTAAAGTAAAAATCCCGTAGCAAACGCACCGAGTAGAAAATATTTTAACGCGGCTTCATTCGATTTAATCCGCTTGCGCATAAAACCTGCAAGCACGTAAAGGCAAATTGACATTAATTCAAGACCCAAAAATATCACAATCATATCTGCTGCGGATGCCATTAACATCATACCGACAGTTGATAATAATATTAAGATATAATATTCGCCGTAGTGAACCCCCTGTTTTATCAGATAATCTTTTGAAATAATGATGGTAAAAATTGCAGCAACCATAAACAATATGCTGAAGAAATTACCGTAACCACCGATGTTAACCATGTTGAAAAAGCTCGTCCCGCGCCAGCTTAACGATTCGACTGCTAAACCGATAGATATTATTAAACCGATTATCGAAACTAAATAACTCATGTTTGAGCTTTTACGAAACGCAGCTTCGATCATTATGACGACGAAAGCAGTTACCGTTACACCGATCATCGGTAGAATAGTAAGAATATCTTTTACATTAAATTCCATTACAGAATCCTTATTGGATTATTCGGATTAAAGATAAGAAAAACGGAGTGAATTACAAAGTGTCCTTTGTGTTTTTAATTTTTATTACCTAATTCCGAAATAATAAACTGCGAAGCAAGCGAATAATTGAACTAATTTACAAAATCGCTAACGCAACAACCACCACAAATATCAACAAAACACCGCTGATAACAAACAACATCGTCGGACGGGCTGTATTGGGATCAAACTCGGGATTTGCTTTGACAGCTACCGGCGAAATTAAATATGTTACACTTCGTGTCGGATTCTTCCCAAAATCCACTAAAGTTTTTACTACTCCTTTTAAAAATATATCGGTCAGATCGAATACATCCAACACACCATCTATAAACAATCTCTTAACAAAATTTTTCGGTCTGCGATATATCCAATCTAAATCTAATGAAATCATCGGGTCTGCAGCTAACTTCGATTTAAAAATCCAAAATGCGAAGAAAGTAAAAATCAAAATTTCAGCCGTCTCGACAAGGTGAGACCCTGTATAGGGTTCATAGTTAACTGCATATGGAAGATATTTATATAAAAATTCTGGTGCTATTCCGAAAAATATACATAAGAATCCGGCTATTCCCATTCCGAGATGCATATTGAACGGTATTGGATTTATTTCCAAATCTTTTGGTGGTTCATTTTTATAATACCAAGTAAAATACGGAAGCTTTAAAGTTGTACTCAAAAACGTTCCAACCATTGCTAAATTCATCAATAAAACGGCAGTATAGTTGTGAATTTCCCCCGCTGCGTAAACAATCATTGATTTACTTATAAAGCCATTAAGTAAAGGAAACCCTGAAATTGAGAATGCCCCGATTAAGTACAAGACTAGAGTAATAGGCATTTGCTTTGAAAGTCCACCGAGTTCAGACATTTTCGACTTCCCTGTTGAGTAAATCACAGCACCAACGCCCATAAACAAAAGCGATTTATATAAAATGTTCGAAAACGCATGTGCCGTTGAACCATTTATTGCTAATTCTGTCCCTATTCCAATACCTGCAACCATATATCCAACCTGACTAATGATATGATATGCTAAAAGTTCCCTCAAATCATTCGATAATACGGCGTAAATTACGCCATATAAGGTCATAGCTGTTCCAAGTATTAAAAGTACCTCCCAACCGGGGAAAATCCTTGCTAATGCATATACGGCTGTTTTTGTAGTTAAAGCGCTTAAAAACACACTGCCTGTTACTGTTGCGCGCGAGTACGAATCCGGCAGCCATGCGTGAAGAGGTGGGATTGCGGCATTAAGACCTATACCGGCAATTAAAAACCAATTAGCCACTGAACTTCTCGAAAATAATTGTTCAACTAAAATCGATCCTGTGTCGGATATATGTAAGATTATACCGGTCAGCAATAAACTTCCACCGAACAAATGGACGATCAAATATCTCATTCCTGCTTTGTGCGATTGATTATCTTTTTGAGCCCAAATAAGAAGTAACGATGAAACTGCCATCAATTCCCAGTAGATAAACAGAGTAATAAAATCACCGGCAAATGTAACTCCTATTGATGAAGCGCCATATAAAAGCGCTGCTACTTGTTGACTTGTATCCTTGAGATGAAACGAATAGACGCCTGCAATAAAAGTGATAATTGCAAAAAAAGCAGCAAATATTTTTGATAGTGCATCAACTTTTAATAAAACAATATTATATCCGATAAATTCGATTTGTGGGGATGTCCCCTCCGGTAATAACCACAAATAAATAAGTGTAGATAGAGATGATACAAGAAACCAAGTCGAACGAAGTTTCTTTGGAACGATTGGTAATATTATCGCTGCAATAATTTGAATAAAAGCAGGAGGAATGAAGCCAAGACTAATCATAATAATCCTCCTTCTTCTGAACAACAGAAGTCAATATATATTTTGCGAAGAAGATCAACAAGAGACAACCTAAGAAACCGAAAAGAGCATAAAAGAATGGTATCCCACTATACCAGGCATGTTCATGATTTAGATCGTGGTGAATAAAAAATTCACTTACTAGAGAGATTGACGTGACCAGTGCAATTACCACCCAAAGTATGCGCTTCATTTAATTGTTACCTCCAAACAATACTGCTATATTAAAGCTGCTGACAACGTCACGCGCAACATTCCCCGCGATCTCATACAGATGTAAAAGAAAATCTGGTGATATTCCAAAAACAATCGATAATATTGCAGCTATTATTAATGGAATCAGCATCAACAACGGAGCCTCACAAAATTTTATTTCTGCATTAGATTTTTTAAAAAACGCACGGAGGATTATTGGAAAAAAGTAACCGGCATTTAATAAACCGCTTAGTAAAAATATTCCAATCATAATTGGATGACCTGCATTCAATGCACCTGTAACAAGAAAATATTTGCTGATGAATCCGTTCATCGGCGGAATTCCGGCTAAACCGATTGAAGCGAGTGCAAAAGCCCCCATCGTTAGTGGCATTTTGTAGCCAATGCCGTCCAACTCGGAAATATTCTCTATGTGTGTTTTAACATAGATAGCTCCTGCAACGAAGAAGAGAGTTATCTTTAATGTGGCGTGAGCAGCTAAATGAAGCACCGCCCCGTTAAACGCAGTCGGATGCAACAGAGCCGCTCCCAAAACTACGTATGAAAGGTGAGCAATTGTTGAATATGCCAACCGCTTTTTAAGATTGTCTTGACTAAAAGCAATTAACGAAGATACAATTATTGTCATTGCGGCAAAACCGGCAAGCAGCATCCACAAACCAGATTCACGCAAAACATCAAATCCGAATACAAAGCCGACCACACGCAAAACACCGAATGCGCCAGCTTTAACAACTGCAACAGCGTGAAGCAATGCGCTTACAGGTGTCGGTGCAACCATAGCCGCAGGCAGCCAACTGTGAAGCGGCATTATCGCCGCTTTAACTCCAGTCCCAATAATGAACATTATGAATAATGCTATAAGAGTGTGGCTATCCAACGAAACATTCTTCAACATTCCACCGGCTTGGAAATCGACATTGCCGGTTAGCAAATACATCCATCCGATTGCGATAATTAAAATAACACCCGCAGATAATGTAAAAGCCAAATATTTTCTGCCTGCAGATATTGCTTCGGGAGTTTCTTTATGTATTACAAGGGGATAGGTGGAGATAGTCAAAATCTCATAAAACAAGACGAACGTTACAAGGTTAGATGCGAATGCAATTCCCATCGTTGCCGAGAGCGCTACGGCAAAGCTCGCAAAGTAGCGTGTTTGCTTGTGTTCCTCAAGTCCGCGCATATAACCGATTGAGTAGAATGATGTCAGCACCCAAAGTCCGCTTGCAACAATGGCGAAGTATAAACCAAGTCCATCCGCACGGAAAGATAAGCTAATGCCCGAAGTGATGTTAAAGAGATTAACTTCAGCAATTTTGCCTTGCAAATATTCAGGCAGAAGCGAAAGTACAAGTCCGAATTTTACAAACGCAGCAGCAATCGTCCA
>JAHJRJ010000154.1 GCA_018830765.1 Bacteroidota bacterium
AAATCAA
Organism: Bacteroidota bacterium; assembly: GCA_018830765.1. Classification (GTDB taxonomy): domain Bacteria; phylum Bacteroidota; class Ignavibacteria; order UBA10030; family BY39; genus JAHJRJ01. Next base: position 8 of record JAHJRJ010000154.1, read on the forward strand.
TTCGACAACAACAAATAAGCTAATAAAAAACTACTCAACTGGCATACAACTAACGAAATTCCCGATAGTTTGTCGTATTTTTTCACCTTGTTCAGTATAGTTTTGTCTCCGCTAATTTGATAATCGCTGTAATAACTATCCGCTTTGATTTTTAACCACGCTGCATTTATTCCGAAAATAACAGCACTCCCACTCGCTATATATACCGGAAGCTTAAGAGATGTCCCGTCGTTGGAAAGGTACGGCGAAGTCGTATGATTAGAAACTAGATTGACCAATTCAAGTAGGACATACATATTGGGAGATGAATTTTTGACAATCAACTCAACGTCTTTATATCCATCTTTTTTTAAAGTTATAAATTCGGAAGCAGATTCTGTGTAAAACACGAACGGAGTTCTACCGATTAACGAATCTTTGTAGAATACATCTGCATCCGACGGTTGTGAGCTTATTAAATAAATATTATTCAATTCTATAAATTTTGTAACAACTTCACCCCGTCTTATTTTTACAGAATCAATCACCGGCTGACTATACCAGCTTCTTTCATCCGGATTTGTTACACTAATTTTATAAATGCCCGGTTGTACGTTATAATCCGTTAACGGACAAACACCGATGAAAACATCATCGAGATATATTTTTGCTCCTTCGATATTTGAATTAATGTTCAGTTTTGTATCATTCGAAATCGAAATTGTTGAGTCATTGACTATTTGAGAGAAAAAAATATTTTCCTCCGATCTTAAACAGGAGGTCAATAAAAATATTAACATAATTATTTTGAATATTTTTAGGAAGGATCTCACTGATGTTACGCAGTAAATGCTATTCTCATTCCAAACAGGTTCTCTCGATACTTCCGACTTCACAAGGCGATGTCTTAGATAGCAGTCGGAAACTCGAGAACCTGCAAAAACCGGCTGGTTTTCGAGTATTTTTCGAAGGAAGTCGAAAAATGTATCGAGAAAACCTACACCGAATTGGGTGAGTCGTAACATCAATGATCTCATTCCGGTCTCCCACCTTCTTTGGTCAACCCCGATTTTATCGGGGTAAACGCCGTAATGATTTGATCGTCTGTGAACACAAACAGAAAATTTTTCCAAACGAGAGGAGAAGACTTTATTCTACCATTCAACAAATACGACCAAACGAGATTTCCATTAACGGCGTCCAATACGTACAAATTTTTGTCGAACGACCCTATGTATATAATTTTGTCAGAGATGAGTGGCGCTGAACCGAAAACACTTTGGGCTTTAAATGACCAGACCAGTTTTCCGGACTGATTATTTATACATCGTAAAACACCGTCCGCTCCACCGATATATACATATGAATCAGATACTGCTGCGGAAGAATAAACCGGAGAGCCAGTTTCGTATTTCCAAATCAATTTGCCATCGCTGATATCAATCGCGTATAAATTTCCGTCCATAGACCCGAAATAAACGATATTGTTTTTTATTGCAGGTGACGCAGCGATGCTTCCACCAGACTTATAGCGCCATATTAATTTACCGTTATCGATATCTACGGCATATAGAACTCCGTTATCGTTGCCGTACACAACCTTCTTTCCGTCGGAAGCAGGGGAAGATCTTGAAGATTTAAGAATTCCTATTGGTTCGTCCGAAAAAGTCCAATTGACAACACCGCTCTTCTTTTCTATTGCAACTAATTTACCCTCCGATGTTGTAACGAATAGTTGATTACCGACAATCAAAGGTGAAGATTCGACACCTGATAATTCAAGTGTCCAATTAAATTTCTTATCGGACAGGTCGTACTCTCCGACGCTTATGTCTCTGACAGCAAAAGATAGATAGACTACGCCGGAGCCTATTGCGGGACCTCCGACAATTGGGGCAGAAAATTTCTTTTTACCTAAATTCTTACCTGTCTGTATGTTTAACAAATGCAGTTCACCCTTGAGAGTTGTTGCAAAAAGAATGCTATCGGCAACAACACCGGAAAATGTTCCGAATCCAGCGCCAGTATTAAATTCCCACTTGGGCGCTAAAGGGGGAATTGGTAATACTTCGGAATGATTAGTGCGATTTATCCCACCGCCGTACATCGTCCAATCGGACGATTTGGGAGAAATATATTTATCCAGACGGTAAGAGTTACAATTAAGGGAAAAAAGAGAGCCGATTATGAGAAACACAATATTTCTATTGAGTAATCTCATTAAAAATCCCAGCCGAAAAAGAATTGATGGAAATATTTTTTCTGGATGGTTGAAAAATTATTCTCGATACGTTTTCCGAAATCGTAACGAAGAACTAAAAACCCGCCGATGTTAAACCGGACCCCGCCACCAAAACTTCCCAACGTTTCTGTGTTTTCTTTATCCCACGCGTTTCCTGCGTCAAAAAACAACGCACCCCGGAAACCGACAAGAGTAATACCGACAAATGGAAACTTAATCGAGACTTGGTCGACAAATGGGAATCGCAGCTCGTGTGAAGTAAGCCAAAGTTTTTGTCCTCGTAACGACCAACGCGGATATCCACGTAAGTCCCAACTTCCTCCCATAAAAAATCGCCGGGCTTCTTTACCGTCGTTATAGAATAACCAATAACGCATCGCATATGCGCTGCGCAAAGTAATCCGTAAATAATATCTATAATCGAAAATAAAAGAATAATAATTTGCGTTTGAAAATTGGATGTCGCTTGTGTAGGCGAATGTAATTTTCAGACGACTGCCGTCGAGTGGTCCGCTCGGTCCCCACAGGGAATTGTCGTGGACGAATGTAATTCCGTTTGAAACGAACAACGCCTTGCGCCCACGAACTGTTTCAATAACTTCTTTCTCAGAATTGCTGATGCTTGTAACGGTTTCTATTCTCTTAAATTTTGATAACGGGTAACTAAGGACGAAATATCCTCCGAATACACGCTCGAAATAAAAATAATCGGGGTCGGTTAAATCGTATCGTCTGCCCGAAAATCTGAAAATACCATAGGCATAATTTGCCCGCTGCGATAACGAGATTCGCGTTATTGCGAAATTAAAACTATGAAGAAGTTCCGACCTATCCTGCGCCGTATTATAAATCAGAAAGTAGTATTGTTCATTACCGAGTAGGTCGCTCAGTGCTATAAAAGCGCCTCCCGAAGTTCCAAAAACTGGGTCGGTTGAAATCTGGCTTTGAGCTATGTCTAAACTATAGTCGTGAACATACTTCAACGACTTCGTTTCAGAGACGCCGATTATCGACTGTGGTGCCCACTTTTTATCAGCAACCACGAAAGTGTTCTCTTTGACTACATTCGACGAATCAAAAATTGAATAAACATTTGGAATTGTACGAATTTGAAAACTGTAATTCTCGAAGACTGCAAAAATAATTCTGCCGCTGTCAGCCCACGCTGGGTCAAAAGCCGCAGTAGTAAAATGTGTAATTTTTTTTATCGACTCCGGGAAAGATTTCGAGTCGTCCATTTTCATCATCCAAATATTTCTTGAACCCTCTATATCGGACGTAAAAATAACGAACTTACCGTCGGGGGAACATTCAGGTGAATAATAGTTATCTGAACTGTAAGTTAGATATTCAATATCTTGGGATTCGTAGTTGTACGTGAAAAGATTGTATGTCCCCGGTTTTCCAGCTGTAGTGCGGTCGGACGTGAAGACGATTTTTTTTCCGTCCGGAAACCAAGATGGGTCGCGGTCGTCATATGGATCTTTGGTAATCCGCTTTAAAATTTTTTGACTGAAATTCCAAATGTACAGGTCGGAATAACCCGCTTTATCTGTAGCAGATAAGACGATTTCAGAGCAGTCGGGCGACCAAGCCGGCGACCCGATTCCCACAAGCTCATTGAAATGTAAAGTCTCGGTTATCTTTTTTTCTTTCAAATTATATAGATGAAGCGCATCGTTCTCGCCGCTTTTCGTCACAAAAGCGAGAATTCCGTTCTTCGAAATAGATAGCTTGCTCTGAAAGGGGTGAAACGCCTCAAAGTCGTTACTACGCTCGCCTTCTATCACAAGTTTGGGTTTGCTTTCCCGGTCATTCAAATTTAACCTGTAGATACTCGTGTAACCAGAATGATTTCCGATAAAATAAGCTTCGCGTGAAGTATCTCCCTGAATACTTTTATAAAAAACCGGCTTTGAATTAAAACCTTTACTTACAAGCTCCGTGGTAACACTACTCGGGGGGTCGGAGACGGAAAGCAATGGGTAATACTTTTTCTTCATCGCGTACCCCCACTCTTTGTCAAACTCTTCGTAATCGACACCGAGTGTTATTTTAAACACTTTTTCGAAGCTGGTTTCTTTCCAAAAATTCTCGAGCAGAAGTAAAATTTTTTCTTCACCGTATTTTTCTGCTATGTACTCGAGAATGTTTTGTCCCTCTTTGTACATTAGATATGTACCATAAATCTTGTCGATATCATCCAAAGGAACAAGGTAATTATTCAACACCGCATCGCGGATTATCATATCTGCTTGCTCATCCCATTCTGTTGACCAGTATTCAGCCAAACCTTCAACAAACCAGAGCGGCGGCAATCTATCTGTAACTTTTCGATAGTCGCGCAAGACGCTGTTAATTTTACTGTGCATAAAAACGTGCACCAACTCGTGTTGAATAACGTGTTGAAACTGTTTCATAGAACCGCTGTAAGGGATTACTACGCGCCCTTTAAGAAACTCAAAAAAACCTCCGACACCTTCGGGAATAAAACCGGGAGTTATGTTTGTTTGTTGGAAATGAAGATGAGTGCTGTAAAATATTAATGGGATTTTAATCAGCACATTATGATTGAATTTCTGTTCGAGCAGTTTGTAAGCTTCTTCGGCAAAGTAAGCCCCCTTCTCCGCCAAATCTTTCATCTCGCTGTAATAGTAAATGTCGAAATGTTCAGTTTTCATGACCTGCCAATCGAACTCGGTGTACTGAACTTTATTTCGGCCGAAATAAAAAAACTGTGCTTGCGTACTCTCAGCAAATAGTAGAATTGTTAAAATCACTATAAAAAAGGCGCGCTTCATCGAGATGTTCTTCTTCTATTAAGAATTATATTTTTGCCAACTCGGCCTTGAGGTAATCGATTACTTTCACGGGAGTCGGGTCCACTTTGTTAAGGATCGCTAAGTAATAGCTTATCCAGTCGCCTAAGAATATAAGAGAAAACATCCGGGTGAGTAAAGAATTACCCTCGCTGTAAATATTAACGACGTTCGAGGCATACTCTTTTACGATGCCTTCCATTATTTTCATCCGCAATTGAACCCGTTTATAGTCACCTTTATCACGCAGAAAAATTACCATCATATCAGCCATCTGCTCTATTAACACTTTCCAACCTACCAACTCGTTGTGATTCATTTCGGGAAGAGTGTGTCCGAATGCAAGTATTTTTGAGTTTTCGCACAACTGTCCGCGCCATCTCAGGTTTACGCTATCGAAAACATCTGCCGATGAGTAAACTATTGGTAGTTTACCAGAAAGAGTTTTGGCAAACGACAGTGCTTCGTTGGTCTGCGAATTTAAGTCGGAATATCTTTTCGATTTTTTCTTCAGAAAAGCGATCGTTTCTTCGATATCTTTCGACCTATCTTTTATCAATCCTAAATTACCGAGGATTACGAGAAGAGGGAAGAATGCATAACCTAAAGCGGCGCGTGGCGGATAGCCCGTGGGAATTTTTATCAGGGATTGATTATTTTTTTTTGCAAGCCGTTCGGTTTCACCACCCGAAGTTATACAAAGCACTTGCGCTCCTCTTTTTATAGCTTCTTTGTGAGCGGAAATTGTTTCTTCGGTATCCCCCGAATAACTCGAGATTATTACCAAACTATTGCCGTTGACAAACTCGGGTAAAAAGTAATGACGATTGACTAAGAATGGAATTTTGATCTCTGCTGCCAAATACGTCCGGATCAAGTCGCCACCTATCGCTGAGCCGCCTAATCCGCTAACGACAATATTTTTAATTACTGATTTTTTTAATTTTACTTTGGCTTTTTTGCCGACTGAAACAGCGTCTTCAATTTGTAATGGGAAACCGGCAAGTAGATTAAACATATTCGATTTATCATATTGTTTTAAAACATCTTTTGTCATTTAAATTCTATATTAATTATGATTGTTTTCTATCGGTATATCGGCAAATAATTGACGCATAGTACTTTTCAAGAATGTTTGAACTTCTAATGCAGTGTTCATCTTCAAAACTTTTTTAGCGATTTTTTGAGCCTCGGAGAATTCGACTGAGCGTATAATCTTTTTGATCTCGGGC
>JAHJRJ010000155.1 GCA_018830765.1 Bacteroidota bacterium
AAAAGTAAATGTTGCGATGTTAGAAGTAGGCGGAGCACACATTGAATTGTTGGAAGGAACTTCAGCAGATTCTCCAATCTCAAAATTCATAGAGAAGAAAGGCGAAGGAATTCACCACCTTTCTTTCGAAGTAGAAGATATTGAGAGAGAGTTAGCGCGACTCAAAGAATCTGGTGTGCAATTAATCGATGAGAAGCCGCGACTCGGTGCAGGCGGCCATCTGATAGCATTCGTCCATCCTAAATCAACAAACGGTGTATTAATTGAGTTATCTCAAAAACATAAATGATGATGCAAGAAAAATCGGATATTATAATTAGGATAGACAAAAAAGATATTGCGTTAGATGAAAAGCTCTCTAATTTTCCGAACACTCCTGGAGTTTATCAGTTCAAAAATATAAACGGTAAAATTATTTATGTCGGGAAGGCAAAGAACCTTCGTAACCGCGTTAGGCAATACTTTCACAAATCCCGCTCGCTTGATGCAAAAACTGAAACGCTCGTATCTAAAGTCACGGATGTGGAGATAATAGTTACCGATTCAGAGGTCGAAGCATTGATACTCGAAGCGGTCTTGATAAAAAAGTTGAAGCCGCGCTACAATGTATTTTTGAGGGATGATAAAAGCTTTCCATACATCGTAATCACGAACGAACCTTACCCGCGTATATTTGTAACAAGACGTATAATTCACGACGGGTCGAAATATTTTGGTCCTTATACCGATGTAAAAAACCTCCGTTCATCTTTGAAGATGGTGCGCGAAATTTTTAAGGTCCGTTCCTGTAACTATCATCTCGATGAGGAATCGATCCGGAAAAGAAAATACAAAATCTGTTTAGACTATCATATAAAAAAATGTGAGGGTCCGTGTGAAGGGCTTGTGAGTCAAGAACACTATCTTCGAATGATAAAGGAAGTCGAACAAGTGTTGCGGGGGAAAACCGACAGCTTGATTTCCCAACTCGCACAAGAAATGGACGAACATTCCGATGCGTTACGCTTCGAAGCCGCCGCAGCAGTCAGAGATAAAATTACCGGCTTACGCAACTACAGCGAAAGGCAAAAAATAGTAGATGCGGATTTATTAGACCGCGATATATTTTCGGTTACATTCGAAGACGACGACGCTTGCGGAGTAATTTTCAAGATCCGTGACGGTAAGATGGTGGGCAGACAGCATTACTATTTGAGCGGTGTGGAAGGAAAGGAAGAACCTGAAATCGTTTCCCAACTTGTTAGATCCTATTATCTCGAAGCCGATTATTTCCCGAAAGAGATTCTTCTGCCTTGCTTATTTGAGGATTCTGATGTGATTCAAGATTGGCTGACTTCCAAACGAAAGGAAAAAGTTTCGATTATCGTGCCGAAAATAGGCGATAAAGCCAAACTCATGGGAATGTGCAAGGCGAATGCTAGATATTTACTTGACGATTTAAAAGTGCAGAAGCTGAAACGAGGTGAAAGATTACCGAAAGTATTAGAGCTGCTCCAAAAAGATTTACACCTACCAAATTTACCGCGACGAATCGAGTGTTTCGACATCTCAAACATTCAAGGTGCAGATGCTGTCGCTTCTTTAGTCGTATTTGAAGACGGTAAACCTAAAAAAAGCGACTACCGGAAATTCAAAATTAAAACAGTCGAAGGTCCCGATGACTTTGCAAGTATGAAGGAAGTCATCAATCGGCATTATACAAAGGTTGTTGAAGAAAACAAGCCGTTGCCTGAATTAATTATTGTTGATGGCGGGAAGGGACAGCTCTCAAGCGCAGTGGAAGTAATAACAGGTCTATCAAAGCGAATATCGAACCCGCCTGACCGTCGGGCAGGTATCGAACATCCAACCCGCCTGAACAACGGGCAGGCATCGAATGATGAATTAAAAAAAATATCAATCATTGGATTAGCGAAGCGGCTTGAAGAGGTTCACTTTCCGGGAGTAACCGATCCGCAATCGATCCCGAAGACATCTTCGAGTCTGAAATTGTTGCAACGTATTCGAGATGAAGCTCATCGCTTTGCAGTGGAATATCACAGGAAGTTACGGACAAAACGTACGCTTCTAACCGAGTTAGATTTGATAAAAGGAGTTGGGAAGAAGCGTTCGAAGGAGTTGTTGGAAGCATTCGGCTCGGTTCAGGGTGTGAAGTTCGCGACAAGTGAGCAATTAGTCGAGATAGTTGGAGAAAAAGTGGCTGAAAAAATAAAAGAATATTTTCAAGAGTAGATGTTATATCGTTGCGAAAAAATAATTTTCACACAAAGGACGCAAAGAACTATAACACACATTCGACGGAGACGACGTGAAAATATTTTCTAATATGACGAAAAAACAGTTAGGATATTCAGAGGGTTGGATATCGGTTGTTATCAACACTATTCTTTTTGTGGCGAAATTGTGGGTCGGAATTATTTCCGGTTCGGTAGCAATGATAGCAGATGCCTGGCATACTTTATCGGACAGCTTCACATCGGTAATTGTAATTGTCGGGTTCTGGATGTCGGGTAAACCGGCTGACGCCCAGCATCCATACGGACATGGAAGGGCAGAAGCTATTGCTGCGATTATAATAGGAACACTACTCGGAGTTGTAGGCGTAAATTTTATTGTTGATTCCGTTCAAAGGTTAATAAATTATCAAGCAGTCAAATTTCAATCGTTAGCAATTTATGTATTCGCTGTTTCTGTTATTGTGAAAGAAATACTTGCTCAATTTTCTTTTTGGGCTGGCAAAAAGACAAATTCGGTGGCACTAAAAGCCGATGGCTGGCATCATCGCAGCGATGCAATAGCTTCGGCGTTAATTGTAATCGGCGCTTTACTTAGCGGATACTTCTGGTGGATAGATGGAGTGTTGGGTATAATAGTTTCTCTGCTAATCTTATACGCAGCTTACGATATAATCAGTAAAAATGTAAGCCACCTTTTAGGTGATAAACTCGACTCGGATATGGAGAAGAAGCTTAGAATTGTAATTGATGAATTAGCTATGGGAATTCTAGATTTACATCACTTTCATGCCCATAAATACGGAGATCACACAGAACTTACATTTCACTTACGGGTAGCACCCGAAATGCAAATTGCAGAAGCTCACTTAATAGCAAGCCGGATAGAGAAAAAGCTGAAAGAAGAATTAGATATTGAAGCGACGTGCCATATCGAGCCGGCAAAAATGTAATTTGCCTTTGCTAAATCTTTTACATAAATTTATAACGCCTCACGGCAATTAGTCCCGTTCCGAAGGAGTTTACGAAGTAAATTCTATTTCGGAACGAGGATCCAGCTGAAGTGGAACGAAAGCGGGACTGGTTCATTAAAATTTTGGGCAATTAGCTCAGTCCCATTCCGAAAGAATTTACGAAGTAAATTCTAAATCGGAATGCGGATCCCGCTGAAGTGAAACGGAAGCGGGATTGGTTTGTCAAAATATGTGAAATTAAATATTTTTTTGGGCGCTTAGCTCAGCTGGTCTAGAGCGTACGCCTCACACGCGTAAGGTCACTGGTTCGATCCCAGTAGCGCCCACTAGACGATATGTTAGAGCGTCCCGCCGAAGGCGGGAAGGTCGTAGGTTCCTCCGAAGGAGTCCCTTCGGAAAGTCCATCATCGTCCACAGCTAAACATCATAAACCTTTAAAATCTATCCGGCGAGATAGGAAAGGAAAATTTTGAAGTATGTGAGTAGATGAGTATACAGTAGTTGAGATAGTATAAGTTTCTCAACTACTCAAATACTGACATACTCAACTACTTAGCATTGCCTCCCTTCCTAACTCAGGATTGGGGGTTTTTTGTTTTATATCAGTCAATAATGAATATCAAATAAGGTAATATGAAAATAAAGTCCAAAATAATCGACGAGAAAGGTTTAGAACGTACGCTTACCCGACTTGCACATGAAATTATTGAACGGAATAAAGGGATAGAGTCACTCGCAATAGTTGGTATTAAAACACGCGGTGAATTTATCGCAAAGCGTTTAGCTAAAATTATAGGCGAGCTCGAAAATAAAGAAATTAACGTAGGACTTCTGGATATCACGCTTTATAGAGACGATTTAAGAACTTTACACGAGCAACCTGTATTGAAAGGCACAGAAATACTCTTCGATGTGACAGATAAGAGTATTATTCTTGTTGATGACGTTCTGTTTACAGGAAGAACAATCCGCGCTGCTCTCGATGAGCTTGTGGACTTGGGGAGGCCTGCTACGATACAACTGGTGGTATTAATAGACCGCGGTCATCGTCAATTACCGATTAAAGCCGACTTCGTTGGTAAAAATGTTCCCACGTCGCTTAATGAGCAAATAAAAGTAAAGCTAAAAGAAGTGGACGAGGAAGACTCAGTATTAATTGTTCAATTGGATGAGGATTAAAATTATGCCGATTACAAGCAGACATTTATTAGGATTGGAAGGAGTTCCCAAAGAAGATATACAGCTTATCCTGGACACTGCGACAACATTTCGCGAAGTATTGGACCGTCCTATTAAAAGGGTTCCGACTTTACAAGGCAAAACTATCGTGAATTTGTTTTTCGAAAGCTCGACTCGAACTCGGATCTCATTCGAGCTGGCTGAGCGAAGACTGTCGGCTGATGTAGTAAATTTTGCAGTTGCTGGAAGTAGTGTTGCCAAAGGTGAAACTTTAAAAGACACTGCACGGAACATCGAAGCAATGAAGATAGATATGGTTGTTGTCCGCCATTCGTCTCCCGGTGCGGCGTTATTTTTAAGTCGCGTTGTAAATGCGAACGTCATTAACGCCGGGGACGGAACGCACGAGCATCCGACTCAAGCTTTACTCGATATGTACACGATACGGGAAAAGTTTGGAAAGTTGGAAGGTCTGCACGTTTGTATCGTTGGCGATATTTCGCATAGCAGAGTTGCGCTATCGAATATTTACGGACTCCAAATTATGGGCGCCACAGTCTCGGTTTGTGGTCCGAAAACTTTGATACCAAAAGATATTGAAAAACTCGGCGTACGGGTTTATTATAACGTAGAAGAAGCAATACGAAATACCGACATCTTGAATGTTCTGCGCATTCAGCTTGAAAGACAAGACCGGTCTTTCTTTCCGTCAACGAGAGAATATCACAATTATTTTGGTATTACAAAAGAGAAGTTGGAAAAAGCCGTCAAACCGATCACAATCATGCATCCAGGACCTATCAACCGTGATGTCGAAATTTCTGCTGACGTTGCCGACGGCGAGAACTCTGTTATTCTTCAACAAGTGTTGAATGGAGTAGCCGTTCGAATGGCGGTGCTGTATCTGTTAGGAACTGGAGAAGGTAAGTAGTGAACAGTAATCAGTAAACAGTATGCAGTATGTAGATTGATTCAATCCAAAATTAAAAATCAGAAATCATGAAAATACTACTAAAGAACGGACATATAATCGAACCTCATAGCGGTTTAGATTTATTAGCAGATATTTTAATTGTTGACGGCATTATAGAAAAAATCGGGACGAAAATCAGTGTGGGTGCTTCAATCCAAAAGTATGAATTGGACGGTAAGATCGTAGCTCCCGGTTTTATGGATATGCACGTTCATCTGCGTGAGCCGGGTTACGAACACAAAGAAACAATCGAAACTGGTTTAGCAGCGGCAGCATCAGGCGGATTCAGTGCAGTCTGCTGCATGCCTAATACCAATCCACCGATAGACGATGCTTCAGTAGTAAAATACATAAAAGAGAAAGCTGCTAAAGTCAAAAACGGTTTAGTCGATGTTTTCCCGGTTGCCGCAGCTACAAAAGGCAGAGAGGGGAATGAGCTTTCGCCGATGATGGAACTCGCGGAGGCAGGCGCAGTAGCCTTCTCCGACGACGGCTCACCAATAGAAAATTCCGAAGTGATGAAACGAGCAATGGAATATGCAGATATGGTAGGAAAAATAATCATCCAACATCCAGAGGATCGCTCGTTAACAAAAGGTGGAGTGATGAACGAGGGATTTGTTTCGACATCAATCGGTTTGCCGCCGATGCCTGCGATTGCTGAAGAAATAATGATTATGCGCGATGTGATGATTGCAGAATACGCAAACACACGTTATCACGCCGCACATATCAGCACAGCGGGTTCGGTAGAAATTATTCGACAGGCAAAGAAAAGAGGATTAAAAGTAACTTGCGAAGTTACACCGCATCATTTTACTTTAACCGAAGAGGTTGTCCGTTCTTTCGATACAAACACAAAAATGAATCCACCGCTGCGAACGCAAGAAGATATTGAAGCGATAAAAGCGGGGTTGAAGGACGGAACAATCGACGTAATTGCGTCCGACCATGCGCCACACTCGTTCGATGAAAAGGAAGTTGAGTTTTTAGAAGCTCCTTTCGGAATCGTCGGGTTAGAAACGGCGTTGGGGTTGGCGGTCACCGAACTTGTCCATCCAAAAATTCTTTCTATCAATCAATTAATCGAAAAATTTTCAATCAATCCCAGAAAAATTTTAAATCTACCAGTTATAAAAATTTCTATGGGCGAAAAAGCGAATCTTACAATAATAGATACTGAAAAAGAATGGCGTGTGGATGTTTCAAAATTCAAATCAAAATCTAAAAATTCACCGTTCAATGGGAGAATTCTAAAAGGGAAAAGTTGCGGTATAATCAATAGTGGAATTTTCTGTCTATAATTCAACACACCAGTCGGGTTTGAATTAATGATTTTTTTGATTTAACAGCGTTTACTAAGTGGCATAACATTTGGGAATAGAGAGTGTAGCTCAAAGAAGATGAAAGGTTAAGCCATGAAAAATATTCTAACAGTAATCGTCGTAACAGCCGCAATAATATTTTCCGGATGTCAATTTAACATGATGGTGCCCGATACAAATCCTCCCAACGCTCCACGCGGTTTATATGCTGTTGCAAGGGATAACCGGGTAAATTTGTATTGGAATCACAATTATGAAAGAGATTTGGCGGGTTACAGAGTTTATGTAAGTTCGTCATACGACGGCAGGTATCAATATATCGGGTCGACTCAGAACGATTACTTTATTGACAAAGGAGTTACAAATGGAAAGACATACTATTACGCTGTATCGGCATACGATTATGACGGGAACGAAAGTGATTTGAGCCGCGATGGAACTTTTGCTACACCAAGACCGGAAGGATACGGGACGACGTTGAACGATTACCGCACGAGACCTTCGACTGCCGGTTATGATTTTTCAACTTACTCCATCGGCTATTATGACGACCAATACACCGATATATTTTACGAATATTATGCTGGTGTTCATTATATGAATGTTTGGAACGATACTGACATCAAAGATATGGGTTATACAAATTCGCTTTTTGATATCGAGATTGCTCCATCGAGCGGATGGTCCACAACAAAAGATGTTGTATTAGCGGTCGGGAAAACTTATGTTGTTTGGACGTTCGACGATCGATATGCAAAATTTCGAGTTGTATCTCTTTCGCCTTCACGCGTGGTATTCGATTGGACGTATCAACTTCAAAAAGGTAATCCATACCTTAAGCGCACGATGAATGATAGTCCGAGAGAATTCAAATTCGGACCAGGTGCGGAAACCCGAAAATAAATCCCAATTGACTTTTAATTATGATTACGTTATTTTAATACGGATTTTAGATGGAAAATGGAATAAAAATATTAACGATTACACTTTTAATTAGTTGTGTCGGTGCTTTTTCGCAAGTAACAGATTCGAAGCACCCCCCCCCACAACTGTTAGCTCAACATTTTGAGATCACCTCCAAAATAATATTTACAGCAGTAGAAAAAGGCATCGACGAGGGGGATGTAGATGTTTTCTCAAATTATTTTGGAAATCGAGTTTATGTGAATTTGCCATCGGGCGAAAGCGGATACTTCAGCGCAAACCAAGCTTACTATATTTTAAAAAACTACATCGGTGTTCGTAAACCGCTCGGGTTTTCGTTTACAACTTTGGGTGAAGCCGACCAAATACCTTATGCAACGGGTCGAGCGGCGTTTCGTTTTAAAGGAAACAGGGAATTCACACAAGTCTATGTTGCGCTTGCAAAAAGTGACGGCAAATGGGTAATAGATAAGATTAACTTATACTGAACCACATTGAGATTTTATGCGGCTTCTTATCACGAATCTTTTTAACAATTTTTGTCGAAGGCGATATGTTTATATCGTCTTTTTTGTTACTCTAATAATCGGAGGCTCATTCCTGCTTGAAAAAATTTTTACTTCTTCAATTAAGAATAATTGGGAAAATATAAAAAAAGAAAAAACAGAACGGATAATATCTGAAGTAAAAAGCGAATTCAATCGGTATCAAAATGATGCCGCTTCATTAACAAATCAAGTTTCTAAAAGAAATGATTTTATCAATGCCTTGAGATCATTCGATCAAATCGCATTGTTTAATATTTTAAATGAATATCAGTCGGTAGAAACAGGTTTCGACGTTTACGACAGCACAGGTTCGCTATTGATATGGACGCACGGATTCATTTCAACTAACGATTTTATCAGGGCGCGAACTCCGAACTCTTACATAAGCCCGGGATCTATTTTTACACTGTTGTATATCCAACAACCGGTAAATTTCAATGGAGAGTATTTAGGGACGGTTGTTTTAAAGAAGTTATTCGATGTTAATTTTCCGATTAGTAATCGCTTTATCAGCTCTGATATTTTTGAAGGAACTTTTGTCCGTAAATTCAAAAATCCTACAAAGTATAATTTCGCTCCGGATGCAAAAGAATCAAATGTGGCAAGAACAATCTCAATTCCGTTGACGGGTATTTCTTTAAACAATTTGGGATACGCCTATATTGAAGCTCCGACTTTATCCGCTACTATAGAAGAAGTTGAAAGCAATATTTCTAAAGTCCGTGTATTTTTGTTGGTGTTTCTCACCATACTCGTTTCGTATTTAATCATTAAAGTAAGCTATAATCGATTGCCGCTAATTTACCGGGCTGTTGCCACAATCGTGATTTTATGGATAGTACGGTATATATGGTTGATTGCCGGTTTCCCTGCCGATTTTATTGAACTCAAAATTTTCAATCCGAGTATTTTTGCATCAAAGTTCGGATATGGATTGGGAAAATCAATTGGCGAGATGCTGATTACTGCAATTGTGCTGATAAGCAGTATTCTCTGTCTTTTTTTCGATCTTGTGAAGAAGATTCAACCACCGGAAGAACGTAAAATTAATCGGTGGTTTTTTTCAAATTTATTGTTAATAGTTTATCCTGTCATTTTCATCGTGTCGTTCCGCGGTTATATTGCAATCATCAACAGTGCGGTTTTTGATTCAACCCTAAAGTATATTGATCCTGCAATGATATTTCCATCTACTGAGTTGGCGATAATGCTCTTCAGTCTTTTTCTGATATCAATTGCATTTGTACTTATAGGAATATATCTCATAATTCAAACGTGTAGAACTTTTCAATGGTTAATAAATATAAACGCAAGATGGATTTTTACTTTAATCGTATTTTTTGTTGTAAGCTATTTGTACGGTACAGTGCACCCAAATCCATTAACGACTCAATTAGAACGACTTATATTCCTTACCGGATTGTTTATCGTAGGGATTATTATCGAAAAACATCTATCCATTGGCTCGGTAACTAAAAAAGGATACTTAGTATTTTTAATTGTTGCAGCTTCGATATTCGTTTTAGTCTCTTTTCTTTATTTGAAGGATAAAGAAAATGCGCGGGAGAAGTTGGAAGCGTACGCAAAAGATTTATCGCAACCCACAGACAACTGGTTTACTTTTATAGTGGATGAATCATTAAATCAGATAACAGAATCTTATAAGCAAGAAGTTTTAAAGAAAGATGTGTATATAGGAAACTTAGCTTTTACGGAATGGGCGAAAAGCATTCTCAGTCGTGAAGGAGTAAATTGTGGGATTGCCATCTATAATGGTGATGGGAAAGTTGTAAGTAGATTTGAAATCGGGTCTGTCCTTACGAATAACGAAGAAGTAAAACAAATTTTAACTGCGAAAAGGTCAATTTTTATCAAAGAGCAAAAAGATATAACAGGAACTTCGAAATATTATGTAGGCTACTCACCTCTTTTTTCAAAAGACAGTGTGTCGATGGGCGGTGTACGCGTCGAAGTAGGAGGCTCGAGGGGAGAATTATTCCAAGCCGAATCGCCGGAGATATTAAAAACATATATCCGCGATGATTTTAAATCGTACTACACAAATATTTACTACTCTGAGTTTTTAAACGGGAGTCGGGTCTATACGACCAATCAGGAATTTCCTCGTCAATACCGTGCACCTGACATCGTTTCAGAAACATTCTCTACAACAAATCAAAGTAGTTATTTGGTTCATGAAAAAATCGAAAATAATAAATATGAGACAATCTATATTCGAACGCCGGACAACCACGAAAAATGGATTGCTCTGAATGCCGAGCCGGTCGGACTTCTGCGGGAGCTCCTAAATATTTTAAAGCTGTCAATTTTCACTATGGCAGTTGTAGGAATGATATATCTATTTTATATCACCGGAAAAATAATTAAACTTCCTCAAATATCATTTAGTTTTAGGTCGAAATTATTAACTGCTTTCATTCTTGTTTCGTTGATCCCGCTGGTAATGGCGGCGTATTACAACCGTCAACTCGCTATTGATAGGGTGAGTGAATTGAGTCATACCTCATTGGAAAATGAAACTTCAATAGTTCTCTCTCAGCTATACAATTATATCGATCGTGGAAGTGTTGAACGACTTTCGCAAATTGATTATTCCGTCTGCAAGTCAATAACGAAAAACACAGGAATAGATTTCAATCTATACGATAACAACTATCTAAAAGAAAGCACGCGACACGAATTATTCGACGCAGAATTGTTGGATGTCAGGTTAAGTCCCGAGGCGTATTTGAATGTCGTTCTTCTCGGGAAAAGATTCTTTGCCGAAAATCAAAATATCGGCACGTATCCGTATATGGTCGGATACCGGGCGATTAAATCGGAGGAGGGTGAGTTACTTGGAGTTTTGTCCGTTCCCACTTTGTTTAAGCGAAGCTCAATTGAGGAAGAAATGGAGAAGCGCAATGCATATTTATTTGGTGTCTACTCGATTATTTTTTTATTGCTTATTGGGCTTGGAACTATCTTTTCAAACCAGATTGCTAAGCCGATTAAAAGATTGAGTGAAGCAACAAGGAGAATTGCATCGGGCGACCTTGATTACAAAATTAAAACGGAAAGGGCAGATGAATTCGGGGAGTTAGAGAGTGCATTTAATGTGATGACGTCGGAAATTAAGCAGCGACGTGAAGAGTTGATTAAATATGAAAAAGAACTTGCCTGGAAGGAGATGGCTAAACAGGTTGCACACGAGATAAAAAATCCACTGACTCCTATAAAATTAGCCGTTCAACATCTGCTGCGTGCATATAAAGATGGAGCAAATAATTTCAATGAAATTATGAATCAGTCTGCTCAGATGGTAAACGAACAGATAGAAGCGCTTTCCAGGATAGCGACGGAATTTTCTGACTTTGCCCGCATGCCCGAACGGCGTTTGGTTATGTGCGATGTGAATGAGATTATGAGTGAAGCGATACGACTTTTCGAGCAGTACAAAAATGTCGTTTTTAAAATTGATTTTTTTGCAGAAAAATTATACTTGAATGCCGACAGAGATGAATTGCGGCGGACTTTCATAAATATAATTAGAAACTCGATACAAGCGATGAATGAAAGCGGCAACATTACTGTAACTACTCGTAGAATTGACGGAATAGTAGAAATCAGTATCGGCGATAGCGGTCTCGGAATTCCTGACGAAATCGGCGAGCGGATATTCGAGCCCAACTTTTCAACAAAAACCGAAGGAATGGGATTGGGCTTGGCTATCGTTAAAAAAACGATAGACGAATTGAATGGCACGATTTCCTTTACGACAGAAAAAGGAGTTGGGACGACGTTTATAATCAAGTTGCCAGTGTTGCAAGATAGTAACGAAATTACGGGCGGCAGTTATCTATAAAGTAAAAAAATATGACAGACGTACCGATAATATTATCAGAAAAATTTTCCAAGAATGATGGAATCAAGTTCAGTTTCAGCACACGCAAGGGTGGGGTGAGCCCAGAACTTTATGGAATGAATTTGAGCTTCAATGTCGGAGATGAAAG
>JAHJRJ010000156.1 GCA_018830765.1 Bacteroidota bacterium
CACCGCGAGTAGAAACGGACCAAAAGCATCCGTGCCTTGTCTTGCTTCACGGCCGCGGCGCCGATGAAAACGATTTACTCGGGTTGTCGCATTATCTCGATGAACGCCTGTTTATTATCAGCGTGCGTGCGCCTTACACTTGGGATTTTGGATTCGGATATACCTGGTTTCAAATGGATGGCAATCTCGAACCGGAATTAGAATCACTGCTAGAAAGTCATAAGCTATTATCCGATTTTATTGACCAAATCATTAAAGAATATCCGATTGATGAATCTAAACTTTTTCTGCTCGGCTTTAGTATGGGAACGGTAATGGGCTTTCTTCAAATGTTGACACATCCGGATAAGATTACGGGACTCATCGCCAACAACGGATTTGCAATTCCGAACGATTGGTTGATAAAACAAGATACCGTAATTAAATATCGTCTTGTTGAAATGAATAAAAATAAAATCTTTATTGCACACGGCGAGTATGATTCTGTAATACCGATAGATTACAGTCGCAAGACAAAAGATTTTCTCGCCAATTTAAACGTAGATTTAACCTACAAAGAATATCCAACGGATCACGAAATCAGCGAAGAATGCTTACACGATTTCTCAAAATGGCTGAGCGATAAATTAAATCTCACATCTCATATCGAGTCATGATACCGCTTCGAGACACTAACCCCCACCGCACGACGCCTTTTATCAATTACATCATAATCGGTGGGAATGTTATCATATTCTTATTCCAATTTTTACTTAGCAAACACTACGAACAAATCATATACACTTTCGGAATTGTCCCGGTCAGGTTGATGACCGATGTGCAAACGTTCAACTTCGACACCATGACTTTCCTTCCACTCTTTACATCAATGTTTATGCACGGCGGCTGGCTGCATCTGATTGGGAATATGCTTTTTCTTTATGTGTTTGGAGATAACATAGAAGACCGGCTTGGTCATCTTCGATATCTATTATTCTACCTTTTAGCCGGATTGGGCGCAGCATTTACACAGATTTTTATTAACCCGGTATCGCAGATTCCGATGGTCGGCGCCAGCGGAGCGATAGCCGGTGTGTTGGGAGCTTACATCTTACTTTTTCCAACGGCAAGAATTTTGACTTTAATCCCAATTTTCTTCTTTATTCAACTCGTCGAATTGCCTGCGTATCTTTTCTTAGGTATCTGGTTTATTATGCAATTGGTTAGCGGTATGCTATCGTTGGGTATTGGCGCTGACGCTGGCGGTGTTGCGTGGTGGGCACACATCGGCGGGTTTGCAACGGGTGCAGTTCTTTTGGTGTTTTTGAAGCGCAGACGATGAAAAGTTGATGTGAGATATGGACGGTGAGCAGTGAGTATTTTTACAAAAAGACGTCGATAAATGCAAAAGAAAAATTCTAAATCTAAATATTATAAAATTATTCAGCCGCGCTATATAATTGCAATCACTATTGTTTTGGCAATTATTATGGTTGTCTCCGCTTTTTTCGAGTTATCACAAAGTCGTGATGAACTTTATCATCTGATGACAGAAGAAGCCACTTCGCTTATAGAGACTATCACCCTTAGCAGTAAAAACACAGTATTATCGAACGCTGAAGTGGAAAATCAAATTGCCGAGAGGCTGCTTACGATAGCGAGGACGGTTGCTTATATCGACAGTTTCAAAACGCTGAACATTTCCGACTTGAAGCGAATTGCTGAAGAAAATAAAGTTTACCGGATAAATATATTTGACGCCAAGGGGAACAAAATTTTAAGCAGCAATATTCCTGAACCGGAACACCAACGCATACGTGAGAAACATTCGCCCGTCGATTTTATTGCGCCAATATTGAAAGATGAAAAAGATGAAATTGTGATAGGACTGAAAGAAGCTCGTTATGAAAATGGCACCCGATATGCAGTTGCAGTCCGCCGCGCAAGTAATAAAAGAGGCGCAGTCGTAGTGAATATTGATGCCGAGTATCTCTTAGAATTCCGCAAGAGGATCGGTTTCGGCAAAATGATACAAGACTTGGGCGACAAAAGCAGTACAGAATATATTTTGTTACAAGATGAAGAAGGGATAATTGCAGCGAGCAAATCTGTAGATGAGATGAACCCAATTGAAGACGATGAATTTTTGATGGAGGCTTATAAAACCGGTTCGATATCGACACGTGTAACAAGTTTTAAGGATAAGGATGTTTATGAAGTTGTAAAAAATTTTATAATTAACGGTGAAAATTTCGGCTTACTTCGTTTGGGGCTTGCGATGGATGAAGTTAATGCTATGGAAGAGAGGATGTTTCGAAGGGCTATTATAATTTCTCTCGTATTGTTAGTAATATCTGTAATTGTCATCAGTATTATAGTTGTAAATCAAAATTTGCAGATGGTATCTAGAGAATATCAAAAAGTGCAAACCTATACCGGAAGCATCCTGCAAAATATGGCAGATGCGGTGATAACTACAGATTCGGAAGGGAAGATAACTATATTCAACAGGTCAGCAGAGGAACTTTGCTCGGTCTCTATTGACCAAGCGGTGGGAAAAAACATTTCGCAATTTATGGATGGTCAATTAAAAGTTATTATCGAGAGTTTGTTGAGTAGAAATCCACTGAAAGATTTTGAATTTCAGGTTACTTGCAACAACCGTAAGAAGATGTTATCTGTCGATACAAGTTTCGTTTATGACAGGGATGGAAAGTTGGATTCGTTTACCGCTGTGCTAAGAGATATCACTGAACTCAGGGCAATGGAGAAGCAGATGCAGCAGCGCGAAAAACTTGTCGCGATGGGCGAGCTTGCCTCAGGTGTTGCGCACGAAATTAGAAACCCACTTAACTCAATCCATATGATCGGACAAAGGTATGAAAAAGAATTCATTCCGGAATCGAACAAAGAAGAATATTTCTCAATTACCAAAGTTCTGAAAAACGAAGTGCAGCGTGTTAATAATATAGTTCAGCAATTTCTGCGGTTTGCCCGACCGCCAAAGTTGAATATCATCCAATATTCTTCAAAAGCATTCTTAAACGAAATCGAAACACTTATCCGGCCGCAAACTGATTCGAAAGACGTTGAGTTTAAAATAATCGCTGAAGACGATGTAACGCTTCCGATAGACAAAGATCAGATGATGCAGGCATTCTTGAATCTTCTTAGAAACAGCATCGAAGCTACGCCGAAAGGTGGGAGAGTCAGTTTGAGTTTCCGGCGTGAAAATCTCAAAGTAATTTTTGTAGTCGAGGACACCGGTGCCGGTATTCCGCCAGAGAATATCAATAAAATATTTAATCTTTACTTCAGCACGAAATCTACCGGAACGGGAATCGGGCTTAGCATAGTTCAACAGATTATTGCTCAGCATAACGGCGTTGTATTTGTAGAGAGCGCTCTCGGTAAAGGAACCAAATTTACTATTGAAATTCCATTGAAGAAAGAAACAATGTATGCTTGAAAAAACAATACTTATCGTCGATGACGAAGCAAGTCAACGACAGGTTTTAACAGGTTACCTGAAACGCAAGGGTTACAAAGTCCTCGAAGCAGACTCCGGCACAAAGGGAGTCGAGATGGCGAGCGGCAACATTGTGGATGTTGTGCTTACCGATTATAAAATGCCTGATAAAAATGGGCTTGAACTTTTAAAAGAGATCAAATCGCGCAATCCCGAAACGGCTGTGGTTGTGATGACCGCTTTTGGTACGATAGAGAATGCGGTCGAAGCAATGCGAGAGGGCGCCTACGATTATTTAACTAAACCCATTGAATTGGATGAACTTGATTTGCTGCTGCAGCGGATAGTAGAGCGACAGCAATTGATTTCTGAAAACCGGATGATGCGGCAGCAGTTGTTGGAGAAGTATCAGTTTTCGGGAATCATAGTCAAGTCAAAGAAGATGGAAGAAGTGCTTAACCTTGCGGCTCGCGTTTCGCAAAGCAAAGCTTCAGTGTTGATTATGGGAGAAAGTGGAACAGGAAAAGAGTTGGTTGCGCGCACAATACATTATGCAAGTCAGCGCAACGCTAAACCTTTTATAGCTGTGAATTGCGCGGCTTTGAACGAAAACCTTTTAGAGAGCGAACTATTCGGTCACGAGAAAGGCGCTTTTACCGGAGCCGATAAGCAGCGTCGCGGCAGGTTCGAGATGGCGGACGGCGGAACACTATTCCTCGATGAAATCGGCGACTTACCGCTTTCAACACAGGTTAAATTGTTGCGTGTTTTGCAAGAGCAAACTTTTGAACGCGTCGGCGGATCGCAACCGATTAAAGTAGATGTTAGAGTTGTTGCAGCAACAAACCGTAATCTCGACCAATTGATTAAGGAAGGAAAGTTCCGTGAGGATTTGTTCTACAGATTAAATGTGGTAATGATAGACATTCCACCGCTGAGAGAAAGGAAAGAAGATATAATCCCGTTGTTGGAATTTTACGTGGAGAAATTCTCGAAGGAGACGGAGAAGAAGATTGGCGGCTTCTCCAAAGAAGCTGTTGATATTTTAATTAAATACGATTACCCGGGAAACGTGCGTGAGCTTGAGAATATTGTTCACCGTGCTGTTGTTCTTTCAAGGGGAGATGTTATAACAACGAATGAACTACCGATTGATTTAAGAAGTCTGCCGAGTGAGCCGCGGATAAAACCTCAAGAAGAGTCGATGAATCTATCGGAGCGCGTTGAAATTTTAGAGAAGGAGATGGTATTCGAAGCCCTTCAACAAACGAACGGCAATCAATCTAAAGCAGCGCAAATATTGGGAATATCCGAACGGAATTTACGATACCGTTTGGAGAAGTGGGGGATGAAGAAGTAGAAGGAGTGCGGCTCAGCAAGTGCGACTCATTTACAACTATGGATTTATGTGGAAAGTGAGTCGCACTTGCACCTCGTCAACATTGCCGAACTCACTCGGCATTTCTGCCGAACATCCTACCTAAAAAATTTTCCCTATCTGTGCTTATACATAATAATCACTTAAAACAAGCATTATTAATTAATTATCCAGACAGTTAATTTCTGGCACGATGATTGAGCCTATACCAACCAAAGCTTAACTAATTAAATAATTCAACAACAATAAAATAAAGGATTAACAAAATGATACGCAATATTAAATTACTCGCAACATTACTAACTTTAGTGGCAGTAGTATTTTTGTTCGCATCAACAGATGCAAATGCTCAGACTGCAAAAGGCGGCAAGGGCACAAAAGGATTCGTCGATCTTAACGTCGACGGAATTCCAAACGGAAAAGACCCCGACTTCGTAAAGCCGCAAGATGGAACCGGTCGCAAAATGATGAACGGTAAGAATGCAAAAAATGGTAAAAGCGGTTTTGGACCTGGTGATGGAACTGGACATAGCGGCATAGGTCCAAGAGACGGATCAGGTTACGGACCAGGCACAGGAACAGGTAACTGTGACGGTACAGGTCCCAAAGGTGGCAAGCAAACACGTAGAGGTAAGTAATCTAATCAATTGGTAAAAGCCGGCGATGGAAAATCTCCATCGCCGCTTTGCCGTTTTAACAAATTGAAAATGAATATGACAACAAACAATACACCCACGAAGAAAAAATTTTATTGGCGAGCATTCATAAGCTTTTATGTTGTATTATCTTTTATTTTTATTGCTATTTCAGGCATCATTCTATACATAACTCCTCCCGGTCGCGTTGCCAACTGGACCGACTGGAGATTTTTATTTTTAAGTAAACACGAATGGCAAGCTGTGCATACGATACTCTCATTTATGTTTGTTATATCCGCAGGGTTTCACATCTATTTTAATTGGAAAGTTCTGATAACCTACTTGAGAACCAAGCTGCAAGAAGGAATGAAGATGAAACGCGAACTCACTCTTTCTTCCATCATCATTCTCGCAGTCATCTCATTAACCCTTATTGATGCGCCACC
This sequence comes from Bacteroidota bacterium, assembly GCA_018830765.1. Lineage (GTDB taxonomy): Bacteria > Bacteroidota > Ignavibacteria > UBA10030 > BY39 > JAHJRJ01. The sequence continues at coordinate 5,911 of JAHJRJ010000156.1, forward strand.
ATTTAGCACTGTTATGGATTTCGGCTCAGATATTTCGAATTCCTGGGGTAAAACTCTTTCCGAACCGCCAATCCCACACGCTGAGTTGTTAACTCTAAAAGAGTATTCTGAAAAAACAAATATCTCTTACGAGGATATAATTTCGAATCTGAAAAATGCAGGTATTGAAGTAGATGATAGTGAAATGACGCTTGATATGATTGCGAGTCAGTACAATCTTACACCCGCTCAATTAGCGCAGAAAATAGTGGCGAGTAAAAAGCCGAGGGTTGCTATAGCTGAAGGCGGCGGATATGGACGAAAGAATGTGAATGATGTTTGTGAACAATTAGATATTCCAGTGGAAACCGGATTAGAGAGACTCGAAAAGAATGGAATCAGAGCTAACGCTAATAGCAATCTCAAGGAAATAGCTGGAGAACATAATTTAGCACCAATCCAAATAGTAAAACTAATAAACTCAGAATCGATAAATCAATAAAAGGAGATAAGAAAATGAAAACTTACTTTGTAGCAATTTTGATCGTGTTCGTGCTGCCGTTTTTAGTTTATGCACAAACCGAAGGCAGGTCCACGCAGGGATCTGAAAAAAGAGATGTCGATAATGTTCAAACCGTGAAGGGAACAATTGTCGAAGTAAAACATCCTTATGCGACTTTCAAGAGTGAAGACGGAAAAGAATACCGTGTTCATATGGGTCCTCAATGGTATTGGGAACGCGAAAAATACCAGATAAAGCACAATGTAAAAGCCCAGATTAAAGGCGAAGTAAAAGAAGTTCAAGGACGATACGAATTCTATCCGTGGGAAATTGTGCAGGATGGCAAGACGATGTCATTCGCTGGTCCCGACGGAAAACCAAATTGGTCAGGCGGCAGAGAAGGTAAAATGGGTGCTAAAAGCGGTAAAGGTGGAAAAGGAAAAGGTGGTAAGAAGTAGTTGTTGTGACTCCACTCGGATGCAGGGCGAAGCTTTTTTTCGTCCTGCATTTGTAGTATATTCTTGTGAAAAATTTCAAAATCCAATTCCGACAAGTCGGAACAAATGACAAATAAATTCCAAATCCCAAATTAAAAATTATGAAACACTTAATAAAAATATTAATGCTGCTGGTTTTTCTTGGCTCTTTCGCTCTTGCCCAAAGTTCATCCGACACATCAGTCGATAAAAAATCGAAAGAAGTTGATGAGACCCAAAACTTCATTGATAAAAATGCGAATGGAGTTGACGACAGGATGGAAAAACAACGCGGCGAAGGTAAGCAAAAGCGTATGCGAGACAGGTTCATCGACTTGGACGGCGACGGAATTTGCGACGGGCGTTCCGGCGGCGTCGGACTGCGTTATCGACAAGGTGATAAGCAAAACAGGCAAGGTGGACATAAAAGATCGGGAGATAGATAAAAAAATATGAAAACAGTCCTTTTCTTTCTCCTAAGTTTCTCAGTCGCTCAATCACAGTTTGTGTTGAATACTGGCGTACATAACGCTTTCGATGATAACGTAAATAATAACTATCTTAATACATTCGACCGACTGACACAATTCTCTCTTCAATCTGGCTATGATTTTAATAACGAAAATTCTAATATACAGCTATTTTATTTAGGGTCGTTCAATTATTATAAGAACATCACCGCCAGAACTTTTCACACACATTCAACAGGGTTAGTTTATTCAAAGCTTTATGGTGAAGAATCAGAAACCGAATTGAATACGGGCGTAAATTATAATTTGAGAATTGGAAGAGAAGATTTTACCTATTTCGACAACAGTCAGTATGTGGGTTACATTAATGTTAAGCATCAGTTGTCCGAGAGAACATTCGGTAAGTTAGGTTACAGAATCAAATATTTGGGATACGAGGAGTTATCCGATTTGAACAACATCGAGAATATTTTCTTTGCACAGATTTTGATGAAACCGGGATAAGCGTTACGGCGGGTTATCAGAAAAATTTACAGCAGGAAACGAGGTATCTTTCATCGGGGTATATCGTTTCGGACGACGATTTGTTCGACGATAATTACGGCTACGAAGGAGCAAGTTTTGATGCTGCTCTAACTCAAATCCTTCCTTGGTCAATGATGGCAAAAATATCTTTCCTATATCAAAATAAAAATTATGTGAATCGTCCGGCTTACGACCTACTCGACAATATCAAGTCGAATGAGCGGGTCGATAAAGTATCTTCCTTTTCTTTTATATTGGAAAAAGAATTCGGTTGGTTCAACGGATTTGCTATTAGTTTGATGTATGACTATATTCGAAACAAATCGAACGACGATTTCTACAATTATAAAAATAATGTTTGTGCAATAAGTTTCGATTTCGGATTATAATTTTCTCACAATCGAGATGGCGTGTATTACTTACCTTATTGGAGGTTAACTTCACCTGCCTGTTCTAGTTACAAGGAGAGTTGCGCGATAATTTGTGTAATCATTCGGAACCGGATGTGTCGGATAAGGGTCAAGTTGCATCAATTTGATTCGATATCCATTTATATCAATGTATTTGTGACAGCATGTGTCTTTTGCTGTAACATAACCACGAATGGTAAGAGTTGCGGATAGCGGAGCTGAACCTTGTTTTGAAAGCTGGATTTTAATTTGAGCTTCGCCTTCCCAAATGCAGATTACACCGATGGGACAGCGTGAATCTGATATTACTGTATCAAACCCGACCTGTACATTATCCGGTTTTAGAGTGACACTCTCACCAACGCCGAGCTCGAATGGTTCGTCCATTATCCGGTCAGAAGCTTCGGTCGGTGCTTTTTGACAAGAAGCAATGATGAAGAAAAGCAGAGCTATGCATACATTTTTCATGCTTTTACGAGTGTAAACCCCGTTTAACGGGGTAAACCAAGTATCGTATAACTTGCCCAAAACTTTTACAATTCTTCGTTTATCGATAACCCGAATTTGTTCACAAAGAATTACTGATTCTTGGGAAAGTCCCCCAGTCCCGGCTGGAATAGACACATGGGATGGTAAAATTGCATTTCTGATTTTTGTAGTAAATGGTGCAATGATTGTATGCGGAATAACTTCATCACCACGATTTATTTTTACCATCGGATTTCACTTTGTGCTAGGCGTTTTTCATATTCTTCTAAATTATGCAAAACTATGTTTTAATACTTTTACACGTAATTGCATTTTTAATATAATTGAAATTTTAATTACAGTGAATCGTTTGCTTATAAATCTTACTTACAGTATCTTTCCATCGTATGAAACCAATTATAGTTGTACATCATCATGAAATCGGACTGAAAGGTAAGAACCGGAATTATTTCGAGAAGCAGCTTCTTAAAAATGTGCGCACAGCCCTGACAGGGCTTGTCCATTCACACTTAATTGGCGGAGGTTATGGCAGGTTCGTAATCTCCTTGGAATCAAATCAAAACAATATAGACGAAATTATCGATAAGCTCAAACGTGTTTTCGGTCTATCAAATATCTGTTTTGGAATGGAGGTAGAACAATCGATCGATGCTTTCAATTCGATAGCTTTGGAATTGTTGAAAGATAAGAAATTCAATTCGCTCTGTGTGAGAACTAAGCGAGCAAATAAAAATTTTCCATTGACGTCAGTTGAAATCAATGAAGCAGTCGGCGGTTTTCTTTGCGAAAAATTCAACGTCCGAGCCGACATGAAAAACGCGGATGAAACTGTTTATATCGAGATAGCGAATCAAACTGCTTATGTCTATCTCTCGAAAATTCAGGGCGCGGGTGGCTTACCGGCGGGAATCAGCGGTAAAGTTGTTTCACTAACTTCCGCAGGATTCGATTCACCTGTCGCCTCGTATCGTTTAATGAAACGAGGTGCGCGAGTTATATTCGTACACTTTCATAGTTTTCCATACGTGTCCCGCAATTCAATAGATCAAGTTAAGGGCATTGTTGGAAAATTAACACAGTATCAATACAAATCGAAACTCTATCTCGTTCCTTTTGCAGAGTTTCAGCAGGATGTAGTGCTGAAAACTCCGATGCCACTGCGTGTTCTGTTGTATCGCAGGATGATGGTTAGAGCAGCGGAGAAGATTGCACTAAGAGAAAAAGCTAATGCCTTGGTAACGGGCGAAAGTGTAGGACAAGTAGCATCACAAACACTCAGGAACATCCGTGTCGTCAACGATGCTGCAAAGCTTCCGATCCTTAGACCGCTCGCCGGAAGCGATAAGGAAGAAATTATCCAGATTGCGCGTGAAATTGGCACACACAATATTTCAATGCAGCCTTACGACGATTGCTGCTCGTTCTTGACACCACGAAATCCCGACACTTGGGCAGATAGTGATGCTGTTATCGAAGCCGAAACGAGATTAGATATTGCAGGTTGGGTAAAAAGATTAGTAGAAAATTCTGAGGTCGAAGAATTTCAATTTCCAAATTAATTTTTGTAATATTTAA
>JAHJRJ010000157.1 GCA_018830765.1 Bacteroidota bacterium
CGTCGGCATATTTACTTAATTCAATTCGTAAATAATCGAGACATTGTTTATGCGGATCAGTGTTTGGAACACGCGGGCCAAAACTGACTTGTGTTTCCAAATATCTGAAAGCGTTTGAGCCATCGAACTTTGGAACTTCAACCGTCACACTTTTATTCGTCCGTCCATACTTCTGGACGGATTCATTCGTCGATTTTGGCATCTCCGATTTACATCCTGCGATTAGAAGTATGAATAATATTAATGTGGATAACTTCATAATTTTGTTATAACTTACGGAAAAATAAATAAATACGCAATTTTAACCACTCAGCATTCATGTTTTTTTGCCACTAAAACCTGCCTGACGGCAGGCAGGCACTAATACACGAAATCCCACTAAACTTATAAAACAAATCGTTTAATACCTTGTCCAATATTAACAACATTAAAGTTGATTAAATAACCTAAACGTTTGTTAGTTAATTTCAAATGACTTAAAATTTGTGCTTCCCAAACAGGATTGATTAAATCCACTGCTTTAATTTCACAAATTATTTTATCCTCAACTAAAACATCCAACCTTAATCCCTCTTGAAATGTTATACCATCATAAACTATTGGAATATCAATTTGGCGCAAATATGTTAAACCTCTTTTTGTTAATTCGTGGCAATCCCGATAAATCGGGACATATACTTTTTCCAAGAGACCTGGTCCAAGAGTTTTATGAATCCGCCTAAGGCGGACATCAACAATTTTTTTCCCGATGATTTCCAACTCTTTAGGTATGGGGTCAAATTCCATTTTGTGAAATTTTGTGTCTTTGTGATTTTGTGGCATATTTTGAATTATAAATTTAATACTTCTGAGTAGTTACACGCAATTTTAATATCCGGCGAGAACCTCAACAATAGCGTCTATCGCTTTACTTATTTCCTTTGTGTTGTTTGTGAAGTTGTTTACTAAAATACTGAAAGCCAACGTTGCGCCCGAAACTGTGTTAACATAACCGGATAGGGCAACAGCGTCGGAATATGTTCCAGTTTTTGCACGCACGTTACCTTTAGTACTGCTCGTTGTAAATCGGTTTTTTAATGTTCCATCAATACCCCCGACGGGGAGAGAGTTATAGATTATGTCGTATTCCGGTTTATTTTTGTAGATGTAAGTCAACAGTTTTATAAATGCGTCTGCTGAAACGAGGTTGTATCGGGATAAACCGGAACCATCCATCATAATAAATTTCGAAGTATCGATTTCGATGCTGCTAAGAAACTTTTTTATTAAAAAAATGGATTGTTGTGAACTCCCCCTTTGCAATAATAATTCGGAAGAAATTGTTTTAAGTAGATTTTCAGATGCTAAGTTGTTGCTTCTTTTATTGATTTCGAAAATTACTGTGTCGAGTTTGTTGTTGATTGATCCGATTACTCTTGATGATCTTGTAGTGTCGAATAGATTATCACCAAATATTTTTACGTTGTAGGATTCAAGCTTTTGTCTGAAAAGTGCAAGCGAATGAAACTCAGGATTCTTAACGCTCAATGAAAATTCTCTTGTGACGCTCTTAAGTGATATCGAGCCGGCAATTATTATAGTATCGTCGTTTGCTTGCCGGGTTACAATAATATGATTCAGTATTGAATCCGTTCGGCTATCGATCCCGCCTGACGATGTAAGTGCATAATTTTCAATTTTAATCTGATCAGATAGCGGTTCCACTCTTATCACTGCTGAATCACCTTCTTTTCTGCCGGGTCTGACGTAAACCTTCACGACGTTAAAATTCATCGTCAACGGAGAAATGAAAGCAGCAAACGCTTCCGGTTCATCATCCCACAACCAACCTTTACCCCAATAAACATCATCGAAGTAGGAAACATCACCGATTAAATTTCCCGTAACTGTATTGATATTTTTGGATAACATTCTCGCGAGGGAGTCTAATGATTCTGCCGTGACTAACGGGTCGCCGCAACCTCTTAAGTATAAATTCCCGTCTAATGTTTTCCCTGTGATTTTACCGTCGTGTAATACTTCTGTTTTGAACCAGAAATCTTTTTTCAACAACGCAAGTGCGGCAGAAGTCGTTATTAGTTTTAAATTTGAGGCGGGTCGCAATAATTTGGTTGAGTTCTTTTCGTATAAAATTTCACTTGAATTTAGGTCGACAATTTTTATTCCGATAGAAGCTTCACTCAAAACCGGATTATTCAACAGTGTGTCGATTTGCGATTGTATCGAAATGGTAGAAGGTGGTTGATGAGATTGAATTATTTGCGGTGAAGTGGTTGTTTTGGTGGCTGAGCAGCCGAACAAAACAATTAACGCAAACAACAGAATAATATTATTATAAGTTGAGTTCATTTCTCGCTTGATTTAAAATTAAGTTACAAGTTGTTCGAGACTAAAATTAGTTTCGCCTAGCGTATCTGCAAACGTTGTAACGACCACAATTCCGCCGAAGGCGGATGCGCCTCTGGCGCAAATCCTTATTAAATGTTCGAGTGTTGTTATTTGCAGTGCTATGTGCCATTGCTGTATCAGTTGGTGATTGTTAGCAAGAGTTCGAAAGATGTGTTCTTGATATTCCAAAGATACTTGGCGTAAGCACATTGAAAATTGGGACTGTATCGGAACTCAATTCCCGTGGGGAGTGGAAGTAACGAATGAAAGTGAGCACCAATTCCGACGGTTCCACCAAGCTGGGTACTCTTGAAGCGATCGACGAGTGATTGATATGCTTGTGCCGAGTAGGATCTCAAAGGTTCACGCCCCTCTACAGCGACGGCGTTGGATAGCGATACGTCGATACGTACACCAACTACTGCATAAACTTCTACTATGTCAGTTTCGAGACGGAGTTTCGGTAGAACGGCGAACGAAAGATAATCGAGTCGGATGTTGTGTTTGATGAACTCTCCAGTCCCGTACGGATACTGAACTGTTGTGATCGGGATATCTTGTTTCATTCCTTTTTGGACGAAGTGTAATTCGGATATCAAACTGAGCGCTGGTATGTCAAACCATTCGACGAAAGCACCGAAGTCAATGCCAAGCCGAGGGTCAATTCCTTGAACTGCGGAACCGTCGGTTTTCCAATTCCACGTTGCAATTGATACTCCAATCTTGGCACCGTATCGCTTAATCGGTTGGCTCGTGCCGGAGGAAGACACACCGAATAAAACAATCAACGCAAACAACAGAATAATATTTTTATGGATTGACTTCATTTGGATTCAGTAAGTTTGACTAATATTACTCAAAATATAGGTAAAAAGAAAATTGGTTTGGAATTCATCCTCGAATCCACACAGAACTTGATTATGAGTAATATTTGTTATTAGATTATAAACAAAACTTGAGGTGTCAAATGAAAGAACAAACTCGCAGACAGTTTATAAAGTCATCCGCACTTATATCTTTGTCAGGTCTTTTAACTCCTTTAGTATCATTATCCAACGGATGCAAACGGTTATCGAAGCCTGATGCACCTGTTGGGGAATCCCCGTTCGTGCCGGCATACCGGAAACTTCACGAGCAAAACGAATTAAAAAAACGCGGAGAAGAACTTTGGGCAATTATGGACCAGTGTAAATTATGTCCGCGCAAATGCGGTGCTAAACGACTAGCCGGCAATAAAGGTTTTTGCCAATCAACGTCGCAGCTTGAAATATCATCGTATCATCCACATTTCGGCGAAGAAAAGCCGCTTGTGGGACGGGGTGGCTCGGGAACGATATTTCTGACTAACTGCGGACTCCGTTGTGTGTTTTGTATCAACTGGGAAATAAGTCAAGGCGGAGCAGGCAAAGCATATAAAATCGAAGACATGGCAAATATGATGCTAGCGCTTCAAGAAAGAGGATGCCACAACATTAATTTTGTTACGCCGACTCATTACTCACCACACATCGTGCTTGCACTCGACGCTGCTGCGAAGAAAGGTTTACGGCTTCCCGTAGTTTACAACACTTGCGGCTGGGAACGTCTTGAAATTATAAAAAAACTCGACGGAATCGTAGATATCTATCTTCCCGATTTCAAATATTCTGACGGCAAAATGGCTGCGAAGTATTCGTCGAACGCAATGACTTATCCGGAAGTGACACAGGATGCGTTGCTTGAGATGCATCGGCAAGTAGGAGTCGCCAAACCGGCGAGCGACGGAATTATCTACCATGGATTGATGATACGCCACCTTGTAATGCCGAATAATGTTGGAGGGACCAAAGGTGTGATTGAATGGATAGCGGCTAATTTACCCAAAGACACTTATTTAAACTTGATGTCGCAGTACCGACCGATGTATAAAGCATTCAACTATCCGGAAATTTCGCGGAGACTTGTTCGCGAAGAATACATCCAAGCAGTTAACTGGGCACTCGAAGCTGGTCTAACGAATGTTGATATACAGGGGTGAGAGATTTTAGAATAAAATATTTCTCCATTCATTTTAGTTTTTCAGCAAAATTTCATCGGGTAAAATAATTTCTTTTTCCTTTTGCACTTTAATATTTTGGAAACCGGCTTCCGATATAATTTTTAGATAATCGTCTTTTTGAATTGCACCGGATACGCAGCCCGCATACATCTCAGCGGCTTGTTGTAAGCCCTCGGGTAATTTACCTCGTAGCACGCAAGTGCGGAGCGAATGTCCGCACAACGTTCAGTGCCACGCAGTGCCGTTTGCCACTATTCACCCCGTGAGATATGTTTTACTATCTTACGGGGTAAACAACTCATTTTCTTGTGGCGGGACGGGATTGAGCATACTTAGGTTTAACACTGCTGCGTCGTTATTTTGCTTGAGGCTGACCAAAAGGAAACTTGAGCGTCACACTGAGCGTAGGGTGTGACTAAAAAATCCGATTTTATGATGTAGCGCGAACTTTAGTTCGCTTATTTCATTCATTTTGACGAAATAAATTTCGTGCTACAATCTATTTCCTGACTTCCGCACAATTTTAACAAAAACGAAAAATCTTTAGAAATATTACCAGAAACCGCATTTTTCTCTTGGATTTGGGTGTCCCATTTCATAGGTTGGGAAACAACATATTTTTTGAAATTATAGAAATAACTGTATTTTACTCTTGGTCTTGGGTGTCCCAGTGCGTAAGTCAGGATGTAGCGCGAACTTTAGTTCGCTTATTTCATTCATTTTGACGAAATAAATTTCGTGCTACAATCTATTTCTTTACTTTTTAGTCAACCTCGTAGTCGAAGTGTGAATTTGAAGCGAAATCGAGGCTTCGACGCAGTTTACCCCGCCAAAAGCGGGGCTCAGCTTGACGATTTCGCTTTGTATAGAACTTTTTGGACCGCCTCGAGGTTGCTCTTGATTCATAGGGCAACGCCCTCACGGAGAATTTCCTCTTTCAGGGGAAGAATCGTGAAGACGCCATTCTCCCAAGCGTTACGATCCACGACGAGCGAACTGAAATTAGTGTCATATTGAAGGTTGACTTCGCAGACAATGTCAGTAATCTGATGCCGCATTGGTCGCTTGAGGGGGTATTCAGTGACGATCAGTAAGTCGATGTCCGATTCGTAATCGGCTTCACCGCGGGCGACTGAGCCATAGAGTCTAATTGATTGGATTCCAAAAGAACCGGAGAGCCTGCGTCGGAGCTCGGCAAGGGCGCTCTGCTGGCTCGGTGTCAGTCGGATTTGATCGATAGTTTTCATGGTGAATAAATATGTATTTTATTGAAAGCATTTATTTTTTTTAATTCAGAATACCTGCCTGCAGCAGGCAGGCATAACTGGCTTGGATTAAAATAATAAGTTTAATGTTAAATCGCAACTCGAATCCACAATAGATGGCCTAACGTTCGCAGCCTTACACAGTGCCGTTTGCACGTCTCTGTTAACTGCCGCCGCCGCCGCATTCAAATCGTAGCAATTACATATTCCATTCGCCGCTGCTTGCACCATATTTCAGCCGCCTTGCGTTTTCGCTTCACATCATCTGAGTCGATGCGACTCGGGTCTTTGACTTCGATGAGTGCTTTGCGGCCGTCGGTGTACTCGACAAGGAAGTCAGGAACGTAACGGCGTTGATGTTTCTGCCCGTCAATCCACGGGATGGAAATACCGTGTCGTTTCATCCAATGCTTGACTGTAGAATCTAATTCCAAGCGTTCCATCATTCGCCGCTCTAAGTCACTTTGATAGCGTTCAAAATTGAACGGACTTTTCTTTGGATTTGGAAATTCACCATGTTTGCTAATTGCCATATTCTATTATTCCTCCAACGAGACCCGGTATTTCCTGAACTTTCTTTCGGACAGAAGGTAGCATCTTCCAAGCAAACATTAGGGATGTTCGTTCGACAAGTCCCAACGATTCGCCGCCGAGGAACCTGTCACGAACATGCCGCATCAACACGCTGTAAACTTGGCTTTTGAAAGTAGCGGCGTATCCCGCCTCTACGGTCAACTCCTCGGCCATCTGGAGCACGTTTTCTTTGATAGCTTCGCGCATTCTGTCGTCGGTAATCTCAACAGGGCTCTGGTCTGAGCCTTCGGGAAGATCGGGTGCGCTTAGGAATGTTTTCCACCGTTGACCGGCAAGCTCCCTACCAACAACGCCAGAGATTTCAACCTTAGTTATCTCGACTACCGTACTGTCGTATTGAAGACCAGCGAGCACCTCTTCCCAATTCTTCAGCGGATCGGGTGGACCTTCGATGGGACCTAGCTCGAACTGTCCATCATCAACAAGCAATGGGTCTCGTTCGGGAAGATCAATGATATTCTCGGGATTGACCAACTCCTGCTTAGGTGGTGGTGTAGGTAAATCTTCAGTTTCATCGAATGTTTCGTCGATGAGAACGTTCTGCCGTACCTTGCTTCCAAACATATTCCACAACCACTGATGTTCAAGTTTAGGGTGATCCACGACAGCACAGATTTGCGGTTCAGTTTGATCTATCACCTTGCGTCGTACACGGCGCAAACCTCTGCCAATGACTTGTTGACCATAGACTTTACTGCTAAATTTCCTGAGCAGGAGTATAACTCCAACTTCCGGCACGTCCCATCCCTCTCGAAGCATCAGCACACTCACGACAGCTTTGTAGGGGTTGCCTGTCTTTTGTTCCTTGCCAAGCTCACGTGCCTTCTGCCGGTCAGCTTCATCGCTATCTTCTGTGACCAACAAGGTTTTCACTTTGAAAAATTTGTTAAGCGTGTTGGCTGCCTTCTTAGCATCGAGTTTGCATACGGCAATCACAAACAGGATTGGTTGGTATCGACCTTTAGCCCGACGCTCTTGCTCTTCTGAACGGCGTAAAGCTATTGCCATCTGCTGCCGCATCGGCTCATCATCCGTCACCCATTGGGTTGCACTGAGACCAAGTCGATCAACTTCTGCCCAGTCGATTTCCTCAACTCGTCTTCGCTCGCCCGTTTTAGCATCTGTATAGGTGAGCTGTACCGTCTTGATATCAGGCTGATAAACCACGGGTGTTTTGATGACATTATCAAAGAGAGCATCGCTCACACCGTACTCATAAATCATATCGCTGTCTGGTGTCTGCCCGTCCGCACGGTCTGGCGTTGCCGTTGTATCGACTCGAAGCGTGATCTTCTCTTGCATTCGCTGAAGGGTGGCGTAATACTCATCCGCTGGAGAGTTGTGAGCTTCATCGTTGAACAAGACAAAATCGGGCCCGTTCATTAGTCCAGACAAGTTGCTCTGACCGCTCTTGTTGCTTTGATAAAACTGGTGAATGTTGCCAAGGACTACATCCGCACTTAAGAGGCTTGACCAACCCCCACTCTTTCCAGAGCCGAGAGTGGTGAGCGGAAAATCCTGTGGCCGATAATTTGACCAACTTGGAAGCAAGTCACGGTCATTGAACACCTTGCCACGTTCAAAGTCATCCTCCAGTCGGTCTCGGACAATCAGGTTAGGACAAAGGAGAACAAACTTCTGAACGGCGTGAGCAATTCTGAGCCACGCTACTAGTGCGGCAATCGCAGCAGTCTTACCACCGCCCGTAACAATGTTGAGCAGGAGTCCGTTGGCGCCGATCTCCGTTTTGCCGAGTATCTCGTATGAGTAGATAACACGGAGAAACGCTTCCCACTGATGAAGCCAGAGCGTGCCGGGACGTGGAGCTTGGTCGTTTGTAGGGTCGGAAAGGAAATCAATGTACTTGTATGTCTCTGCCTTCAAGCCCGGATAACCGTCACGCCGCCAATCGGCAAATGCTTGTTCGTATCGTGCAAATTCGTTGAACATAGATTAGCTTACCTCTACCTCTCCCGACCAGATGCCTTCTCCGCCCATATCGTCTTGCACTTTGCAGGCGATGTGAAACTTGCCGGTGCGCGGGAATTCATATTGTACCTGCAGAACAGGTTCTTTCTTTGTGCCACGGATGAAAGAATATCCGGGAGTGCTGCTGAATCGCTTTCCGTAGTCGAAGTCCCACTGCACGTTGATGATGCTGGCGCCGGGATTGAGAACGATTGTTTCTGAAACGTCAAACTTGTACGTGCGAGCGGCAATCCGTTTCCAGCCGACTTCGACTTTGGGTGGTTGAACGAACGTAAGGAAGTTTGCATAGTCGGCTTTGTCAGTGGAAAGTGCAGCGATGTGTTCACGGAAGCGAGTGGAGTCTATTCTGATTTGCTCCAGCCGGATAAAATTCAATTCCGTTTGCTCCATCTCTCGCAGACGCTTGGCTGCTTTCACGGCGTCGGGTCGAAATGCCCAGGCGAGCATAATGCCGTCACGGAGATTGTCTTGCTGATAGCGGATCGTTCGCCTGATCGCATTGGCGAAATCCTCGACATCTTTTGCAGATACTTGCGACCGCTGACTTGGCTCGCCAACACATACGGGGACTGCGCCCTTCATTCCGTGTATGTGCGGACTTGCACTATCAGGAACAGCGCCAAACGCACGGATGACGAAGGCACGGAATTGATCTGCCGGCATCTTTGATAGCCGTTCCGCCTCATAGATGCCCCAGTGTTCAATGGTAAAGTCGGGCACTGGGAATAGCTTGCCCGTCTGCTCCTCGACCTGCCGCGTCAGCCGGTCCGCCGTAATGGCCACCGCTACGCGCGACTGGTCGCAAGCGATCCACCGTCGATTTAGACGTTGGGCAACGGCAGCTGTTGTACCACCGCCGCAGAAGAAGTCGGCGACAACGTCGCCTTCGTTCGAGGAGGTTTTGATGATGCGCTCAAGGAGGGCCTCGGGCTTCTGGGTAGGATACCCAATTCGCTGTGCATCTTCTCGATTTATTGTTTCAATATCTGTCCAGTAGTCCTCTGCGATTTTTCCTTCATCCAAGTAGTAACGATATACCTTCCCGCTCTTTGCATCCCGCTTCTCCTGAAACTGCCGACCATCGTCATCAACTCCGACTTTCATGTGGCTGTTTGGTTTTCGCGCTATTGTAGCCCCCTTGACATCAAAGAAATACTGGGGCGTCTTAGAGAAGAGCAGCATCACATCGTGCTTCCGTCCAAAAGCTTGTTTGCTTTTACCGCCTATCGAGTAACACCACACGACCTCGTTGATGAAGTTCTTGGGCCCAAATATCTTGTCCATCTCCATCTTAACGTAGTGGACGGCATGCCAGTCGAGATGGACGTAGATGCTACCAGTTTTCTTTAGCAAGCGTTTCATCTC
>JAHJRJ010000158.1 GCA_018830765.1 Bacteroidota bacterium
GCTCGTGCGAAACATTGCCCAAAAATTCGCTTCGAACTCTTTCAAGCTTGCGGAGTTGAACAATATCATCATTCAGTCGGTCAATCATACTGTTTACTGCGCGGGCTAAATTCCATATTTCATCATATTTATGTCTTTCCGAAATCTTTATTCGTTTCTCAACATCACCCCGCTGAATCTCGTAAGCCACTTTTGCAATCTTGTTTATCGGTTTAGTTATTGGTTTCGATATCCCTATGCTTATCAAAACAATCAAAATAAGTAGCGCTGCGCTTACGTAGAAAATTGCAGTTCTTAATTTGGCAATTGATTTTTCTACTTCCGTAAGAAGAACTCCTGTCCGGATAAAAGATATTCCATCACCGTAAAACTTTATTGCCGGAGTAATTTTCCGGGCTACATAAAGCATCTCTTGATCGAGGGTCGAGTTTAAGCGCTTACTAATACCGACCTTTCTTTTTATCGCATCTTGTATTTCCGGGCGGTCTAAATGTTTTTCAATTTCAGAAAGTTGGCCGTTTGTCCGCTCCGATTCAAAGACTACCGTCCCATCCGTAGAGATAAGCGTGAGTCTGATGTCTGTTCGTTTGGCTAACTCGCGATAATAATCATAAAGCGAAACATCCGTCTTGACAATCGATGAATCTGACTCTATGATATACTCGAATTGGTTCGTGTGTGTGATTAGCTGATTTGTAATTCTGTCAAGGAAAATTTTTCCCATCTGATGATCGATGAAAAACGCCGCTGTTGCAATAATTCCAATCGAAAAAAATATCAAAAACAGACTAAGCTTTGTTCTGAGCTTCACTCTTCCTCCCTGAATCTATATCCCACACCTTTTATAGTTTCGACGTAGTCGGCAAGCTTACCTAACTTTTCTCGAATCTTTCTGATGTGGACATCGATGGTTCTATCAATCACATAAACGTCGCTTCCCCATATCGCGTTCAAAAGCGCTTCTCTATTAACAACCTTTCCTTTGTGTTGAGCAAGAAATAATAATACTTCGAACTCCTTCTTCGGAAAAAATATCTCTTTCTTATTTACGAACACCCTATACTGGTCTGGAAAAATTTCCACAGAACCAACTTTAACCAATTTTTCTGCGCGTGTTTTCGTTACTTTCTCTTCGCGCCTTCTCAGAATCAATTTTATTCGCGCTAATAGCTTCGGAATACTTACTGGTTTCACAATGTAATCGTCGGCGCCAAGCTCCAACCCGACTACCTCATCGGTTTCGCTCCCCTTTGCGGTTAAAAATATTACAGGAATGTATGCGGTTTTCTCGTTTTTCTTTAATTCTTTTACCACCTCTAAGCCGCTGTATTCGGGAAGCATAATATCGAGCAAAATCAAATTGGGTTGCCGCTTTGCCAAATCAAGCGCCCTCTCCCCGTCAAACGCAGTCTCGACCTTGTAGCCTTCCTTTTGGAGATTATACTTTAGTAAATCGACAATATCCTTTTCATCATCTACGACGAGGATTGTCTTTTGCATAAATTATTTTTGTCTGTTTGTAGTTTTATTGAGTTATTGATGTTACTTTCGAACTCATCCTCCCAACCGAGGGTGACCAATAAGTTCTTTGAGAGGGATGTAGAGCGAAATTCATTTCGCTTTTTGATGAAATTTAAGCGAACTAAAGTTCGCACTACAAGGAATCTTCCACTTTTTGGTCAGCCCCGGAGTTTTGCGTAAACTATGTTGAGGGGTTGAGTTCATAATCTGCATTTGCGTAACATCAGTGAGTTATAAAATATTTGCAGAGATAAAAGCAACAAACCTATATTTTCGAAAAACCTACTCCAGCTTAGCGGCGCGCCGTCCAAACCGAAACATCCACAGTCGATAGAGAGACCGCGAAATAAACTGACAGCAATCAGAACAGAAAAAGCACTGAATAAAACCGCCGACAAAAGCGAACTGCCCCGAAGCAGCAAACCGAAAATTAAAAATATCCCGATTACCAACTCAAGCCAAGGTATGCTGAGAGCGAATAAGTTTACGAGAAATCCGGGAACGATCTGATATGCCTGAATTGATTTCGCGAAAGTACTTGGCTCGGCAATTTTGGGAACGCTTGCGATAATTAAAACAAAACCGACTACAACACGCGCGATGTAAGTCAATAATTTATTATCTATAAATTTTCTGAACATTTGGCGTCTTCCCAACCTTTGATGCCGTCGTGATATATAAAAATACGCGTAAAATGCATATCCTTCATTGCCTTCGCTAAATTCGAGCTTAACTCACAATTAACTCCTTCGCAGTAAATCACAATTAACGTATCAGTCGGTATGGTAATTAAGGTCGCCATATAATCGAACATATGCAAGAAAGGAACGTTGATTGCGGTTGGGATATGACCTTTTTGAAATGCTTCCGGATTCCGCGCATCAATAATCAATGCGGATTTATTTTTTATTAGTTGCTGCAATTGGGACAAAGATACTGACCGGTATGATGCGCTATCCGCGATTCCGGATGTGAGGTTAAACAAAAGCGAATCGCTAACTTCGTTGTAAGTGGCTGCTTGATTGACGAGAGGGATTCCCTTAGGCGACAAAAAATTGTAACCGAATGCAACAAGTATAACAAACACAATAATTATTAGAGCTTCCTGAAGCGAATTTTTTGGTTTGAATATATCTATCATTCGAATTTATCCCCTTTATTAATATGACAACCACGTAAGAACTCTTCTACGCTTAACCGGCGTTTACCTTCTTGTTGTAGGTCTAAAATTTCTACTACCTCATCACCAGTCGCCACTAAAAGTTGTTTGGTAACATCGACAATTGTTCCAGCTTGTGCTGTTGTTACCTGGTCAACAATCTTAGTGCGATAAATTTTAATCAATTTTCCGTTGTGGTGAGTAAACGCGCAGGGAACAGGTGAAAGTCCGCGAACGAAATTGTGAACTTGTAATGCACTTTGATTCCAATCTATTTTACAATCATCTTTGAATATCTTCGGCGCAGGCGTAGCGATAGAGTCATCCTGAGGTTTTGGAATTGCTTTTCCCATCTCAATCAATCGGACTGTGTGCAGCACAATCTCAGCGCCAACTTCAGCGAGGCGGTCGTGCAGCTCGCCCGCTGTTTCGTCTTCTTTTATCGGCAAACGGGCTTGCAAAAGAACGTTGCCTGTATCGACTTTTTCTTGAAGGAAAAATGTTGTTACGCCGGTTTCTTTTTCGCCGTTGATGATTGCCCAGTTAATCGGCGCGGCGCCACGATACTTAGGCAATAGCGACGCGTGCAAATTAAACGAACCAAGTTTCGGAATAGTGAAAACTTCGCGGGGTAGGATTCTGAATGCAACCACAATAATCAAATCAGGGTTTAGACTTTTCAACTGTCCGATAAAATTCTCATCCTTCAACGATTCGGGTTGAATGACGGATAAGTTGTGTTCTAATGCAATACTTTTTACCGGTGAATAGCTAACCTTCTGACCGCGACCTTGAGGTTTGTCCGGTGTTGTAACGACTGCAGCAATCTTGTATTGATTTTCGATAAGTATTTTTAGACTGGGGATTGCAAAGTCGGGCGTCCCCATGAAAACAATTTTCATTGGATGTCCGATGCCTGCCCGACGGTCAGGCGGGTTCGATGTTCGTCGTTCGATATTCAATATTCGTTATTTAAGATTTACGTTTTTACAGTACCACTCTTTGACTACTGATTATCGGGTATTTTGTCTCGACCACTCCATTCTGGATTTTTTCCAACTGATCTATGAATTCTTTTTTCTTTGATTTTGGGACATAATCTATAAACAAAACACCGTTCAGGTGATCGATTTCGTGTAAAATAACTCTTGCTAATATGTCGTTAGCTTCTAACTCTTGGTCTTGAAAGTTAGTGTTCTTGTAACGAACTTTTATCGTTTTAGGTCTAACAATTTCAGCCCGGACTTCAGGAACGCTCAGGCATCCTTCTTCCATCGTGCACTTACCTTCTTCGTAGACAACTTCAGGATTGATTAGGGCAAATGGTTTTACATCTTTGAAATCTTCGAGACAAGAAATATCCACAACAATTATACGCTTCAAAACTCCAACTTGATTTGCCGCCAAACCAATACCATCTGCGCTGTGCATAGTTTCGAACATATCCATTACAAACCGGATGGTTGCGTCATCCCCGATTTTATCGGGGCTGACAAACTTTCCTTTTTTACGCAACGGTTCTGTACCGTCTAAATAAATAGGTAAAACTGACAAAATTTTAAATCCATAGTTTATTTATGATGAGGGTGACCAAAAAGTAAATTTTCTTAGTGATTCTTTGAGTCTTTGTGTCTTCGTGGCAAATAAAAACCTTATTTAAAATCTGAATTCAA
>JAHJRJ010000159.1 GCA_018830765.1 Bacteroidota bacterium
CGGACTTTTAATTTGAACATCCAATAATAAATACCGGTAAAGCTTGCAAGTGAAGTCAAGAAAATTACCAGCATAGTTGGATTCATGTGAATCTTTGCTTGTGGATTGATTATCGGGTCAGGGTGTAAACTTGCGACGATGCGTGGCATGATGAAGATGAAGAACGGCACAGTAATACCAGCAATAATAGAATAAACAGCAGAAAGCGATGCTCTTTTCTCTTCAACTTCTATTGATGATCTTAAGGCAAAATATGCCCCATAAATCAATAACAGCACGAAGATAGATGTTTGACTAGGATCCCAGTTCCAAAACGCTCCCCAGCTAAATTTAGCCCAAATAGCGCCCGTTACAGTAGCAAGTATGCAGAACATAAAGCCCAAACCGGCAGCTGAAACCGATTTAATATCATAATCGATTCTTCTTTTAGATAAATATAAAATACCATAAAAAAACGATGAGAGGAAAGCAATCACCGCAACCCAAGCAGTCGGAACGTGGAAAAATATAATACGGGCTTTTTCTTCCAACCCGGGAACAACCGGCAATTCATACCAATTCTGTGGGAGTGGCACCATCGGCATTGATAATCCGGCTGTTATCACTATTGTAAAAACCACACCTAATATTATTTTATACTTCATATGATGAACATTCTAATAATTATCTTGATAAGTTCGTTTTAAAAATACGAAATTGTTTTGCCTTGAGCAACTTAATCCTTCCAAATGTAATCGAAGAGTATATATGATGCAGCAGTAATTACGAGAATATAAGATGCTAAAATTTGAAATTCCCCCGATGCTAGCCTAATGGTTGCGCCCTCTATTGCCATCTTTGTTGCGCTGATTACGGCAAGAAGCAACGGAAGCAAAATAGGAAAAGACAGAACGGGATATAAAGTTCCTTTTGTAGTAGACTTTGCAATAATAGCCGCAATTATTGTAGCAGAACACGAAAGCCCGACCGTTCCTAAAAACATTGTAATCACAAATACATCGAAGCTGCGAACGACAAAGTTTGGAATTACTAAAAAGTATAATAACACCGTAAAAATGTTCATCGAAATCATCAACACGAGATTGAATATTAATTTCCCAAAATAAACAGATGCGGGTGTTGCGATCAGATGCAGAGTCATGACTGTACCTCTCTCCTCCTCGCTGACGAACGAACGCGACATACCGGACATTGCAGAAAAGAATATAACTATCCATAGCATTCCTGCAAGTATCTCGACTGAAGGTGATTCTTGTCCAATTGCGAACATAATAATCGAGAGCGTTGTAATTACAAACATTAGAAGAGCGTTAAGAGCGTAGCGCGTTCGAAGCTCCGACCGGAAATCTTTCATGAATATTGTTAATGTAGAGCTTTTGTAATTGTACTTTTCCATCTACTTATTTGAGTTGTTTACCTTCACATTCAAATCAATGATACTATCGCAATACTGCAAATCCTCTTTGTCGTTGGTCGCAATAATCACGCTACCTTTTTGTTTCTGTTCCTTGACGATATCATACACGATTGAGATTCCATCTGAGTCTAAATTTGATCTGGGTTCGTCCAATATCAGTAACGGTGGTTGATGAAGAAGAGCAAAAGCGTATTTCAAGCGCTGCTTCATTCCAGATGAATAGGTCCGCACTGGGTCGCCTTTTCTATCGAACAAGCCGACTTTTGTAAAGAGTGAAGACAAGTTCTTATTATTAAAATTCAACTTTCTCACGCCTGAATAAATTTGAATATTCTCGAGCGCAGTAAATTCTTCATAAAGTTGTAAGTAAGGCGATACGAAACCGAGATATTTAAACCTATTTACTAGTGCAATTTCTTTGTCGTTTATTGAAAAAATAAATTCGCCTGCGTTAGGAGTCAATACACCTGCAATAATTTTTGCAAGCGTAGATTTACCTGAACCGTTTTTGCCAGCAATCGCTAAAGCCGAACCTTCCTCTAATATAAAACTTATGTTTGAAAATACGGTTGTGCGATTGAAAACCTTTTTAATGTTAATTGCTTCTATTTTTATATTTGTCTTCATCGACGGACTACTGCAAATTTACCTACGTGCTCACGATTATTTAATATAATGACGTATAGATAAATACCCGAATTTAGCACATTCCCTCTTGCATCTGTAACATTCCAATTTATTTTTGGCTCGTAATTGTTGATCAGATACTCATTCGAGAAAACTAACTCCATATTACTTGTATAAACATACAGTTTTGAAGTTATATCTTTTGTAGAGGGAAGTAAAAATTGTATGGATTTATTTCTCTCGGTTACGAACGGATTCGGAAAAACCACAACAGAACGTTGCGTTGTTGTGATTAATCCACCAATGCTCCAATTCCACGGATCGGAAACATCTAACATTACAAATACACCATTTCCCAAATCTCGGTAGGAGTCATCGACCTTGGTTGAGGACAAGATATAATTAAATCTATACGGTAATATCCAATGATTTGATGCTGATTCGAAATTAATATTATTGATGATCTCAGTAACCTTTTTACCTTGATACAGTACAGGCAGATATAACGAAGAAAATGTCTCGATACTATCTGTATAGGTACGTGAAGGCCCGATAAGCTCAATCGTCGAACATTCTTTGATTAAGGGGTAATTCGGTGCTTCAGAATAATATGAACCTGGGACAGCTCTGTTTCCGGTAAAATAATTCCACTTTGCAAATTCTACGAAAGCAATTTTTAAAGTAGAGTTGATTTGTTTTAAAGCATCATCGAGTGATTTGATGCTGTTCTGGTTAATTGAGTCTATCCCCATCAACTCCCAAGTTCTTCTCATAACGGCTGGCGAAAATCTTTCTTGTATGTATTTTCCCCATATCGCCCTACTGTATTCGATTACCCAGTCAGTTGCTATAAACGATTTACCGGGATTTGCAAAATGTCCCCTCGGTTGTCCAGCGGAATTTTTTATATACTGGTAATAATCATTTATGTTATCATAAATTACGTCTTCAATCCAAGTAGAAGTAATTTCATAAAAATATCTGTCTTGATCCCGGAAACCATAGCCACCAAGCTGTATGGCGTGGTGTAATTCGTGCGCTGCTGTTACCTTTAGACCGGGTAATCCACGACTTGGTGTATAAACATCCATAAAATCATTGTCAATTAAAATCCATGTTGCATACCGCGAGGGAATCTGACCAGGATTCAATGGTGATGATGGCTCCCAGCGTATTTCTCCATAATAACTTAAGTCGGAGATATAAATGTTATACGCATTATCTCCAATCTCAAAACGGAGAGTATCGTAGCCTAAAGTATTTACAATATAATCCCAGACATAATTAAATATTTGAGCAGTTGAATCAACAAATTGTGTTATGACTCGTGAAGAATCCAACCAATTTTTAACATAATTTTTGTCTGTCAGCATACGTTCGTTTGATGGTGTTAACATTGAGGGTGTGTGTATACCGCTTGTATCATAATGAATTCTGAAATTTCCCACTATAACTGATTTTTGTCTTTCCGTAGGTGCTAGCAACTTCTTAATCATTGATTTCTGTTCAGATGAAAAATATTGGTAATTCTGTTGGAGCTCAAACATTAAACTAAGCCCGCATTTATCGGGAAGTCCTTCCGAATCTTTTACTGTTAACTCTTCAATTCTTCCATTTTGTAATTTTTCAATGATAGATTGTAGTTGATGATCAGAAGGAATTGTTAATTGTCCAAACATAGACTGAAAATAGATCAAAGTAAAAAATATCAAGAAATAAAATATTTTGTAATTATTAAAATATTTTTCCATTATTTTTGTCCATAAATTATTTTTATGTAACCATCGTTAATATATGATAGCGCATAATCTGGTATTCCGTCGTTGTCGAAATCAGCTATCACAAAGCTGCTTACCCCTTTGATACTCATCAATCTTTTGGGAGTTGAAAAACTTCCATCTCCCCTGCCGATGTATGCTTGCAAAGTTTTTGTATGCCGGTTTGCGATCACAATATCTATCTTGTTGTCATTATCAAGGTCGACAAACTGAATGTCGTTTCTATAATTCAACTTAACATTCGGTATCCGCAGATGCGGTGATAAAAAAGTTGTATCTCTTCTATTCATCGAAAAAAGCAATTCTTTATTTTCTTTTGAAAAGATTATCAAATCATCGCGTTTATTGTTGTTGAGGTCTTTTAGGAAGAATAAATATTTTCCCTTGTTGGTGTCAGGGATACTGAAATAACATTTCTGTCCGATGGCTTTTTTGTCGCCGCTCATAAAAGTAGCACAAAGAGTAATTGTTTTACTGGTATTATCCTGAAAGTATAAGTAATCATCTATTCCGTCTTTATTTAAATCTTTCGTGATGAAGCCAAGACTTTTTGAGCAAACTACACCGGTTAGATCAGATTCTATAAAGCGGGTTTTTGAAATTTGTTCGTAGTAATATAATTCAAGATGTTTCGATGGAGAGTCATAACCGGCAACAATGAATTTTAGAAATTTCTTATTCCCGGAAACACTTAAATTTAGAATATCAACTTCAGAGACAGATGATAATGCATAGTTCGAATATGAATAGTTGGTAATATTTAAATCCGTTATGGAGATAGTCGAAGAAGCTTGATGAGATATAAGTACAGTAAACGATTGCGGTTCGCGGCTAAATACTTTGAGAATTGTAGGATGCATTCCGGTAATCTTTAAGTTGACTATGCCTTCGTATGTTCCGTCACCTTTATTTTTAAGGTGCGAGATTGAATTATACCCATAGTTTGCGTAGAACAAATCCGGAACTGTGTTAGCATTAACCGAATATGCCGTTAAGGAAGTGGGTTCTAAACCACTGATAAATTTAAGTTCGTTTGACTTTTCGATTGGAATGCAGGAATTTTGCACAATACGGATTTTATTGTTTTGGATATCAGTCAATGCCATATCGTAAAATAAGGTGTTGCGATGGCGAAAGATTTCGAAATCATAAGGTAATACTCCGGCACTAAACACAGCTCTTTCAACGAAATATCCCAAACTATCTTTAATCCATAAGGATATATATTTTTTACTCCTGTTGAATAATACTAAATCAACCGAACCGCTGTTATCCAAATCAGCAGCAGTAATTTTATCGGGAAGGTCGGGAATGTCAATTATTTGATGAAGTGTGAAAGCTCCCAATCCATCACTGACAAATGTTTGAAGTTGCGATTTATCTCGAAACGTTAAGATGAAATCGATATTTGCATCATTATTAAGCTGAGTCGGTATTATTTTAGCGGGTTCATCGAAAAAAGTAACGGTTGACGGATAACTATATTTCATTTTAGAATATGCCGAGAAGTATAGAGCTTCATTCAATACCCAATTGATTGCAAAAATATCTGTTAATCCATCGTGATTAAAATCGGAGACCGAAATACAACTAAAAGAGTAATCGCTTAAAATAGTTTGAGGATATTTAAACGTTCCGTCGCCTTTTCCCATAAAGACGGTAATTCCTAACACTTGTTTTCCGTAAAGTAAAATATCCATTTTACCGTCGTTGTTAATATCGGCGGTTTGGATTGTGTCGTATTCTTCAGACAGATTATATTTCCATCTGTAAAGAATGGTATCCGGCTGACTGAGATAAATCCGTAGCTCATTAGTTTGCTTACCGATGTATGCGAAGTCGGTGATGCCATCTTTGTTAAAATCGGAAACTGTGATATGGCTGATTTCGAGCGACATCCTGTAATGCTTAATATCCCAGCGAGCAGAATCCTCGACTGCAGTAATCACCGAAATACTTTTTGAGCTGTAGGCAGCTATGTCAGATACTCCGTCTCCGTTAAAGTCGCCCGTTAACAAGTTTTGTGTTCCGCGCCTCAACTGTAATTCTTGAATTATGGAGAATGATGAATATTGCCGTTGAGAAAATACCATAGAACATTCGAGAAAATTTAGAATAAAAATCGTATAAAAAAATCTACGCGGATATTTGAACCCGTTCGAAATTATATCAAAAGCAATGGTCATTATTGATATTCAGGTTCCTCCG
>JAHJRJ010000160.1 GCA_018830765.1 Bacteroidota bacterium
GAGCTTGGTGTGTAGTGCATTAAGATATAGTGACCAACCATAGCAACAACGAGGAAGATACCCGTAATACGTTGGAAGAGCCAGCCGGGCGCGCCTGAATTTCTTGAACCTAAATGTTTATATGCCATAATTAAATTCCCTTATTAAAATAAAAAAGCTGTTGCTTGGTTGACTTGGTGGCTGAAAATAACATAACCCATAGCGAGGAATGCTGCGACGCCTACGATGACTACAGCATAATGGAGCTGTTTATGATAGCGAGCGCCGTTAGCAAAATCAACAAGCACTATTCGTATTCCGTTGAGAGTGTGATAAAGCACAAACGCGAACAGCAGCCATTCGATTACTAAGAAGATTGGTGATAAAAATAGTGCCATCTCTTCATTAAATGCTTTGCCGTCGTCAACTTTATGTTTTTGGATTGCCGATAGTGCGAAGATGTGCATGAAGATGTAAGCGGTGAGCGCTATGCCGGTGATGCGGTGCAGTATCCAAGCCCAGCTTCCTGCGAAGCGGTGGTACCTCATCATTACTTTTGTCCAGCTTGATTGATACATTGACATGGTGTTTATTCCTATTTGATTTTCAGCTTATAGAAGTAAGAATGGCTCAAATTTATCAAAGTTAAATGTAAAATGCAAGAAATTTATTCAATTGCGCATCGCCGTTTTCAGCTTCCCACCCTTTGCATCTTAGCGTAAACAAATCATTGCCCTGCCCGATATCCAGACCTCTTCCACGGCAATAATTTTTAAAAAAGTTCTCTTTTTTACTTCACAAACTCTTCTACAAAATATTTTGGAGTTAGTCCTTCTCCGGTTGCGTTCTTTAATAAATCATTCCAATAGTAACTCGACCCAGGCACAAAGATTTTTTCCTTCAAGAATTTTCCAATATCGGGTTTTGCAGCAAACGAGATTTCAGTCCGCCCTTTTGGGCGGATTTGTTGTTTGATTATATCGCGGATAATGGTGTTAAGTATCTGCGAAGCTGCAAGTTCGCCAAGCTGGTAATTGTGGTAATAGCAAGGATACTGCGTAACGTGTATCTTTGCTGCCCAATCAGGTTCATCCCGAAGAATTCGGGACTCGTTCCTCTTTTCAGGCCGCTTGACAAACTGATACTCTTCGACAAAATCCCACCACAGCTTGTTCAGATCTTGATCTGGATTTTGGTAAAGTGCGCGCTCAAACCGCACCATCACCTGTGACCAACGGCTGAAAGCAAGCATAGATATTCTTTTATTATCACGCAAAGCTTTTTGTAGTAAAGGCTTCTCTTTTTCGTTTATTCCGACCATAGTTTGCAGCCAATCTACGTTGTACGCCTGCCTACCCATTATCTGGGCAATCGCCTCGGTCATAAATGTGTGTGCGTCGGTTCGTATTAAGAAGGGCAAATCTTTGTTCACATACTTGGAATATACCGCATGGCCCAACTCGTGCAACTGTGTATCCATCCAGTAGAGGTTGTCGGCGAGGTTGCACATTATACGGACATCGCCCAACCGGTCGATATCGTTGCAGAAGGCGTGTTGGTATTTTCCTTTTCGCGGATATAAATCGCTGTTTTTTAAAATATCGTCAACTGGCAAATCGATGCCGGCAAAGAAGGTACGACTTATCTCTTCGATATTTTTCCCTTTGAAGTATTTGTCGAGGTCAGCCTCGCCATACTCGGAGACTTCCTGGAAGAACGGGTTAGCATAATGCCATGGCTTGATATCTTGCACTTTTACACCGAATCTTTTTGCGAGCGATGTGTCGAGTACCTGCTTCATTTGTCTGAAAGGTTCGTCCGTCAATTGTTTAAGATTATCGAAGATGGCGATGACTTCATCAGCATTCTGTTCATCAGTAGCGAGCGACATTACGTAGTAGTTTTCGAAACCGAGCTGTTTGGCTGCTTGGTTTCTAAGCTTTACTAATTCGATAACCATCGGCGCAACCTCTCTTCCGACTTGCTTGCTCACTTCCCAGGCAAGCTTACGTTTTGCTGAGTTGCGTTCGTTTTTTAGGATGTCTGCAATTTCGTTATCGTTGACTTCTTTGCCGTTTATCCTTCCGCGGAATGTGTTAAACTTGCTTGCAATCTCAGCTTGCTTATCTACTATCTGTTTCATCAACGTTATATCGATTTGGTTCTTCGCAAACTGGTTAAACAAAATTGTAAGCTGACGTTGAAGCAGCGAGTCCTTGATTGTTCCTTTTTCTTTCAAATCTTTCAAGAAAGCGAAGTCGCTTTTATTCGATCTGATTGTGTTGACTTCAAGCTCGATAACCGCTCGTTCATCGTAAAACTTTTTATCGCCGGTCAAGTTTGCGTTCCAGTCGGCGAGGTTCATAGCTTTTAGCTTGGGTTCAATAACTTTGAGATGATTAGTGATGAAATCGCGAAGCTTATTCTCATCGGATTTTGTGGGAGAGCAGGATAAGGATATCATAGAAAGTAAAATTGGAAAAAGTATTGTCCAGAAAAAAAATGATTTCATCGTTAATCAATGTGCCAATTTTAATTTCGCGGTGGTTGGGAACGGGAATCGTGATAAAAGTTCTCCGTGTAATCTATCCTTAAGTTCTTCAGGGGACGCAGACTCGAAGAACAATTCTAACGCTTCTTGAAGATTATTTTCCGCCTCTTCAACCGTGTTTCCTTGGCTTGCAATATCCAACTCTGGGCATAGAGAAACATAACCGTCTCCTTCTCGTTCAATTATTGCAGTAAATTGTTGTGTGTTCTTCACAATCTCTTATTCCTTATCCTTAAGGGTGAATAATATCTATAAAAATATACAAAACAATAGAACAGTTTACAAAATGTCTTTGTTAAACTCCTGAAGGATTACAACGCTCAATGAAGAATACCTTCGGGAGAGCATTACTATTAATAGTGACACTAACGTCGAAAGACTGTAAAATCAGTCTCATTCGTTTAAACAATACAGCATCGTTCACCCCGATATCTTCGGGGTGAACGATGCTTCTATTTATTCTCCGGATATAGCACCACCTCTACATAATTCTTCATATCGAAATACTTCTGCGCCGTTTTC
The DNA here is from genome assembly GCA_018830765.1 of Bacteroidota bacterium. Taxonomy (GTDB): domain Bacteria; phylum Bacteroidota; class Ignavibacteria; order UBA10030; family BY39; genus JAHJRJ01. The sequence continues at coordinate 3,053 of JAHJRJ010000160.1, forward strand.
TGCACGTAATCGGAATTTACTTTTTCGATTAATTCATCATACCTAAGTATATCCATGGGGTCTTCAAAATTTGAGTATGCAAATTGCAGCGACGACGACCAGAATCTGTTTTCCTTCAAGCTCACCTCGCGCTCGCGGCGCTGAGTTTCTTTCACTTTGGTGATATAAATATCAGTTACCGGGTAATTTCTCAAGCTGTCAATCTGCCCCATCGCCGTTTGTATCAGCTCTTGCACTCGGTCCGGCGCGCACCCCCAAGTAACAGTGATGCGGTATTCTGGCTTCGGGAATTGACTCGTCGAAGCCATTACGCTTACACCGTAAGTTCCGCCTTTTTCTTCTCTTATCGCTTCGCGAAGTTTAATTCTCATCACGCTCACCATCGATTGTAGTGCGTGGCGGTTTTCACGACTCCAATCGAAAGGACCTGTAAAAACTATTCTTACCTGACTTTTTTGCTCAATACCCTTCTTCACACTTTTTGAAATCACGCCTGTTGGTGGACTGATTCCAACATCCTGCCAACTTTCTTTCCGGTTTTTAGAAGGGAGTCCGCCCAAGTAAGTTAGAACCAACGGCTTGATTTCTTCGGGCTTGAAAGCACCTGTAATTATAAAAGTAAAATCGCTTGCATCTTCAAAACGGTTCTTGAAAATGCTGTATGCTGACTGCGGATTAATTTCGTCGAGCGTAGCTTCTGTCCACGGCTTCCGTCGATTGTGGTATTGCGCCAAAGTAACAAGTAGAGTATCTTCGAATGCAGATTCGGGACGGGCGCTGCGGTTATGTAAGAATCCCTTCATCCTCTCTTTATACGATAAGAATGCGACACTGTCGAGTCGCGGTGAGTTAAAGTATTGATAGATTAATTGCAGCATCGTTTCGAAATCTTGAGGCGCTGCA
>JAHJRJ010000161.1 GCA_018830765.1 Bacteroidota bacterium
CAGAAGTATGAAGAGCCGACGGTTATACGCAAGGGTGGATTCGATATAAATCCTTTGATTCATCGGTCATTTAATGAAGATAATCGAGAGAGAATAAATAAATCAAATTCCGATAAGCCTGCTTTTTTAAGAAAAATTATGGATTAAATCGAACGGTAAAAGCTTGCGATTAGTCAGTTGACTAACTGATTTGTATATTTATAAACAATAATTTATATTCACACATACATTATGCTGATAAAAAAAATAATCCCGCCAACGGCGGGACAATCCCGACATTCGTCGGGACAAGCATTGCGTACTTACACTAGTTAGGCGACAGACTGCACTTAAATTCACTAAGAAGGATCTTAACTCTATTTTTTGATTTAATTTCTTTTATAATTTTGCCTTAAATTATATCTTAGCCACGATTTAATTTGTATGTTATTGATAGATTAGTGTAATTATAATTCCGATTGAATGGATTTAAGAAAATGATTATTAATTCTAGCAAAGTGGATTCGATACTTTTTTTCCTTAATAATATCGCCTCTAGTCAATCCAACTTTGAGCAACTCTTAAATAGAATTGATAGAAAACAGAATGGCGTTTTCTTGACAAATTCTTTGTCAACCGTTGAAAACATCTTAAGCATAATTGATATTGATGCAGATATTTTTAACAAACGAATTCTTGAACCGTCTTGCGGTCAGGGTATTTTTGTTTTAAAATTAATATCTGACATCTATCAACTGTTTCCTGATGAAAAACTGATTTCTAATTTTATTTCTAAAAATCTTTTCTTTGTAGATATTAGCGATGAAATGGTTCAAAGAACCATTTCTAATATAAAGTCACTTTATCAATGTATGTTTGAGAAGGATTACAATGGTTCTTTCCATGGCATTACTTGGGACTTCACCGATAAAATAAACGTTAGTGCATCTCTATTTGTTGAGCCTGAAAAAAATCCGTTTACTCTTTTGTACAACACATTTGATTATGTAATAGGCAACCCACCTTATGTAACATTATATGGTCGTAGAGATAAAAAGAAAAGCGAAGAACAAAGAGTAAATTACCTGAGAAATTACAATCAATTTCCTGAATATGTAAAGAACGGTAAGATAAATCTTGTGATGTTGTTTATAGAACATTCTTTAGATTTTCTTAAAGATGGAGGTAAATTAAGTTTCATTGTTGATGTTTCCTTTTTTGAAACTGCTTATGAGTTTACACGAAAATATTTATTGGAAAAAACTAGGATTGATGAATTGCATGTTAACATCAAGGACTTTGATGTAGCAAGCGGTCAGGTAATTTTGAAAATATCGAAAATAGCTAGATCATTTGATAAAGAAGTAAGAATTCAAGACCATAAAACTCAAAAAAGCTATTTTGTTCCTCAGTCAAGTTGGCTAAACAAAAATGATAAATATAAATTTAGGTTAAATAGCTGTAACCTCTCAAAACAAATTATTGATAAGTTGGTTTCAAAACATGATAATACTCTACTGTATTTATTTCCCAACAAGAACTTAAGAACTTGTGTGATGCTTCTAGATATGGAAGATGAATTTACTTTTTATGATTACGCGGGGAAAGATGAAAGACTTATTTATCCCTATTACCAAGGATCAAAAGCTCTTTCAGAGAAGTTTGGAGATTTGAGATTCACTAAGTATTTCTACTATAATAAACCTCTTCAAGATGCTATTAATGAAAAATTAAAAATTCAACTTAAGAAGGATGGTATTAAGAATAAAAAGCGAATTGGATTAGGTGAAACGATAGTTTATGATAACCCGAAAATCTATATCAGACAATCGGCAAAAGAAATAATAGCAACAGTTGATCTAAAAAGAAGTTCAGCTAATAATAGTTTATATGTTTTTACGCTTAGGAATAATACTGCTGAAACGATTGACTTCTTATATTTTCTTTGCGGTTGGTTGAATTCTGACTTGATTACTTATTATGCCCAACATATGAATATTATCAGGTATTCACCAGGAAAACAACCACAGATAAAGATTTCAGATTTGGGAAGTGTATTCATTCCTACAAATAAAGTGTTGCAAACTAAAATTTCAAAATTGTGCAAATCAATCTACTTTAACCCGACTTTAAAGCAGCATGCCCTAAAAGAAATTAATGACGTTGTCTATAATTATTATAATTTAAGCAATTCTGAAATACTGGATATATTGGATGGCATTAAAGCTTTTTGATTTTTTCCTCTGATTGTTTATTTATTTCGATAAGCTTTTTCTTAATGTCACCCTTTTGAAGTTCTTTCAAAGCTTTTTTGGATATATCAATTTGTCGTCTATGGCTTTCTTCTATTTTCTCGAACAAAACATTTATGAAATCTTCTCTTGTTCTTTCGTCAGGTTTTGCAGAAATATTAACTTGAAGTTGATTTTTAGGATTTCTTCTAAAAGTCGAGCTTATATCTTTCAAGAAATAGATTTTTATTAATTCATTACCGGCGTTCTTGACAAACTTTAATCCATTATTGGTTTCTTCATAGTAAATAAAAATATATACTAAGTAGAAATAGCCACTATAGATTAAATCAATTATTTTATCAGGAGTTCCAATGTCAGGATTGCTGTCAGCACTTGATACTTTTACGGCTTTGAAATCAATCCATAAAACTTCTTCGTGCCCTTTTATACAGAAATATGTAATTACGTCCCAAGGATTTTTTGTCGCACCGGAAGGAGAAGCAACGGATTTTTTAAAATATTTATGATTTTGGGTTTCAATCACAAATTGCGCTTCAAGCAAAGAACTTATTTCTGCGCCAGCCCTTGATTTTGCAGAAATGTTTGGTTCAGGGTTTTTCTGTAGTATTATTTCAACAACTTTTTTAAGCTCGCTTAATATAAGCGTTTCAAATTCTTTTATGTCCATTTTTAATTGAATAGATCTGATTTAAAAAATTCATTAACGGTTAAATCTAATGCCTTTGCAATTTTTTCAATGTTTACAATAGAAACATTTCTTTTTCCCTGCTCAATACTTGCAATGTATGTTCGGTCAAGTTCGCAAATGAATGAGAACTTTTCTTGGCTAAGTCCTTTTTTCGTCCTCAATTCTTTGAGCCGTTTACCTATTTTAAGTTTTATATTCATATGTATTTAATCTAATATAAGTATAGCCTATAAATCAACGGACTATAAGTCACAATAAAAACAAGATAATAATTTATATTCGCACATTAGTCAGCTGACTAACTGATACATTATGCGAATAAAAAAAAGTATATGGAACCTTCGATTAAAATGCGAGCATACAGTACACATGAAATTGAACTCATGAAAGAACTTGAAACAACCATTCAAGAGGGATTGAGTTCTTCTAAAGTGATAAAACGGCAAAACCAGTATGGATTAAATGAAATAAAGCAGAAAAGGGGTACTCACCCAATTATCATATTTCTGGGGCAATTTAATCAACCCTTAATATACATCCTGCTTGCCGCTTCTTTCATAACGGCTATTTTAAAAGAATGGGTAGATTCCCTTGTTATTTTTGGAGTTGTAATAGTAAATGCTATTATTGGCTTTATTCTAGAAGTTAAAGCCAGAAAAGCTATTGAGTCATTAGGAAAATCAGTATCAAGAGAAGCAAATGTAATTCGAGATGGAAAAAGGCAACGAATTCCTGCATCCCAATTGACGATCGGAGATATAGTCTTTTTACTATCGGGTGATAAAGCTCCGGCTGATATCAGGCTTATTAAAGTTCGGGAATTGCAAATAGATGAGTCCACATTAACCGGAGAGTCTATTCCGGTTATTAAAAGCACTGCTGTGATTGAAAAAAATACTATTCTTGCCGAACGTACAAATATGGTTTACTCATCAACACTGGTTACTTATGGTATGGGTACAGGTATTGTTGTAGCTATCGGAAACAATACCGAGATTGGTAGAATTAATCAGATGATTGCTACAGCAGATGTACTTGAAACACCGTTAACAAAGTTAATAGCCCGTTTCAGTAAAGTGCTATTATATGTCATTATGGGTTTGGCAGGGATCACTTTTCTGATTGGCGTTTTCCGTGGCGATAAAATAGTCGAAATGTTTATGGCTGCTGTAGCCCTTGCTGTTGGAGCAATCCCAGAAGGCTTGCCAGCCGCTCTCACAATAACCCTTGCAATCGGTGTATCAAAAATGGCAAAACGGCACGCCATTGTGAGGAAGCTTCCTGCGGTTGAAACATTAGGAAGTACAAACGTTATCTGTTCAGATAAAACCGGCACTCTCACCAAAAATCAGATGACTGTTCAAAATATTTTTACAACAGGACATAACTATGAAATTTCAGGCATAGGTTATGAACCGAAGGGCAATTTTCTTGCCAATAACTGCAATATCAATCCATTAGACGACCTTGTTTTAAAAGAATGTCTTATTGCAGGCATGCTCTGTAATGATTCTAATCTTGTATCAATAGAAAATAATTGGCCTATTGAGGGTGACCCAACAGAAGGAGCTCTATTGGTATCCGCGATGAAAAGCGGGTTGTCCCGTGACGCTATTCTGACAGATCTGCCTCGTCTTGATACCATACCCTTTGAATCTGAATATCAGTATATGGCGACACTTCATAAGAACGCAAAATCTAAAAATAACATTGTTTATGTAAAAGGCTCTGTAGAGAGTATTCTCGCTCGCAGTTCTAAAGTGTTGCTTTCATCGGGAGAAATAGTAAACATAGATGTCAACAGGTGTTTAGAAGCATCCAATGTATTAGCTACAAAAGGCTTGCGTGTACTTGCTTTTGGCTGTTTGATGGTTGATAAATCTAAATCAGGAATTACACATGCGGATATAGCCGAGAATTTAGTCTTTTTAGGTCTTCAAGCTATGATTGACCCACCTCGTCCTGAAGCGATTCAGGCCATTCAAGCCTGCCATAAAGCAGGGATAAAAGTTAAAATGATTACCGGCGACCATGAATTAACAGCGCTTGCTATAGCGCATATGATTGGAATTGTTGGAAATAGTCAAAATTTATCAGAATTTCAAGTATTAAACGGTAAAAGAATTGCCGAATTATCAGATCAAGAATTAATTGATATCGTAGAAAATGTTTATGTCTATGCAAGGGTTGCTCCTGAACATAAACTTCGATTAGTAAAGGCACTGCAGTTTCATGGAGATATAGTTGCAATGACCGGAGATGGCGTGAATGACGCGCCTTCATTACGGCAGGCAAATATTGGAATCGCGATGGGGATAACGGGTACAGATGTCGCTAAAGAAACAGCAGATATGATTCTTACGGATGATAATTTTGCCACAATTGAAGCCGCGGTCGAAGAAGGCCGAGGTGTTTATGATAATCTGGTAAAATTTATTACATGGACATTACCGACTAACTTTGGGGAAGGCCTGGTTATCTTATTGGCAGTTATAGCAGGGATTGCACTGCCAATACTACCCGTTCAGATTCTTTGGATCAATATGACAACAGCAATTTTGTTAGGCTTAACGCTCGCTTTTGAAAAGATGGAACCAGGTATAATGTCTCGTCCTCCCCGTAAGTCTAGTCAGTCTATTTTAACACCCGATCTTATTATTCGTATTTTTGTAGTAGGCGCATTGTTATGCGCTGGAGCTTTTGGTTTCTTTGAATATGCAATAAGAATGGGTAAAAGTGAAGTATTGGCACGTACTGTGGCTGTAAATATCTTTGTGTTCGGTGAACTATTTTATTTGTTCAATTGCCGTTCATTAAGATTCTCCATGTTTAAAATCGGTATTTTCAGCAATCCTCTTCTCTGGATTGGTGTTCTCATCATGATTCTTTTACAGATTCTTTTCACCTATGCTCCGTTTATGAATCGAGTATTTCATAGCACGCAGATTGATATATTGGACTGGATATTTGTATTAATAACCGGTATAATAATTTATGCAACAGTTGGATTAGATAAATTATTAAGAAACAGAAAATATAAAACACTGTAAATGATGCACAATTTGGCACACATACTTCCGCTAACAAAGCGTAGACGCTCCGTGCCTTTCAGGCGCTCCGGGCTTCGCCACATTTTTGGCTACGCAGTAGCTCCGCCAAAAACTTCGTCTACGCTAGAACGTTATCTGCAATTTGTCATAGCAGATTTTGAAGTTATTCAACAACTCACAATCATCATACAGAAAGGATTCAATATGCGTCGCCGGTCTCTCACGATTCTAATAATAATTTTCTTTGCGATTTCATCTTTGGTAATCGCTAATCCTCTACAAGAGCAAACTTTCAAGAGGAAAGATGTTCCCCCTGCTGTCCTCAAGGCGTTTGAGCAAGCATACCCGAAGGCAAAGATGAAGGGTTTCTCTAAAGAGGAGAACGAGGGCAAAATGGTTTACGAAATCGAAAGTGTTGAAGGGAAGTTTCGGCGGGACATTCTTTACAATCCAGATGGCACCGTTGTTTCGGTCGAAGAATCTCTTTCTTTTGCAGAATTGCCCCAAGCGGTCCGGGATGCAATCGCAAAGGAATATCCAAAAGCGAAAGCTACTCGGTGTGAGAAAATCATCAAGGGTTCAACCACTCAATTCGAGGTTGTGTTGAAGTCTGGCAAAGAAAAGTACGAGGTTATTTTTGAATCAGACGGAAAGATTTCCAAGAAAGAAAAACTGTGACCAGATGTTGACAAACAATGGAAGATGCCTCCTGTTTTCGTCGTTGGGACACCCGAGTTAAGGTATAAGATTTTGTTTAGTGTGAATTAGTGTCATTCGTGGCAAAAAAATAAGCCACTAATTTCACGAATACACACGAATATAATTAACCGATAAATTTAAGGGTGGTTCTATAAATTCAAAAAAATACTTTACCACAAAGAGTCCCAACCAATGCAAGTTGGGGAACCGCTAATACGTGAATCGATTGGGAAATTGAAAAATCTCTTATTATCTTATACCAAAGTAAATCTAACGTGTAGGAGAAAATTGAAATGAAGCAATTCAAAATCATCGTGGAGAAACATCCAGATGGCTATGTTGCCTATCCTTTAGGGATTAAAGGTGTAGTCGTAGGAGAAGGCGACACCTACGAAGAAGCTCTCACAGACGTCAAGTCGGCGATCAGATTCCACATTGAGAGCTTCGGCAGAGAAGTTCTCGATATTGATCCGCCTGTGATTGAGGCATTCATTGCAGAAGCGGGAATATCCGACTAATGGCAAAGTTTCCCGTTGACGCTCCGAAACGGAAAGTTGTAAAAGCATTAGAGATCCTCGGTTTTCATATTCTTCGCGAACGTGAACATATCTCTATGGTTCGGCAGAACACTGATGGAAGCAACACTCCTCTCACTATGCCGAATCATCCAACGATCAAGGCTTCCACTCTCAGAACTATTTGTACGCAAGCTGGTATATCGAGAAAAGAGTTCTTGGATGCTTATGAGAAAACGTAACTTTGGCAACGGCAGTTAACGAGTATAAGCACGACGCTCATTCATCCCGCCAGAAAACGGCGGAACACAAAAAGCGTGTTTGTTAAAAGCTCTATCGAAAAGTGCTTACTTAATGGTGCCACTTCGTCCTGCCATCGGTGGGACGGGCGCTCCATCTTGATGAGGGATAGTTGGTCGTTGGATAGCAACAAAACAAACGGCGTAATGCTCGCAAACTCTTTACTACATCAAAAAGCAACAGAACATCTAACTAATATCAG
>JAHJRJ010000162.1 GCA_018830765.1 Bacteroidota bacterium
CAAAGCTTGTAACTTTACCAACCTCAATAAGTTCAGATTTGTTTTTTCTGGCCACATCCCTAATTATTCGAAGTGGCTGTATATCACGAACAGTAGTTATGCAAGGAATATTTTTTTTTATTATCCCTGCTTTTTCTCTTGCAATCTTCTGTATTGTATTTCCGAGTTGTTCCATATGATCGAAACCAATTGTTGTAATAAGCGAAACTTCAGGCTGAATGATATTTGTAGAATCCAGTCGACCTCCCAATCCTGTTTCGATAACGGCAACGTCAACATTTTTATCATAAAAATATTTAAAAGCAAGTGCTGTTGTTGCCTCGAAAAAAGTCGCCGAGGTTTTGACGATTTGCGGGCGAAGTAGTTTTACATATTCGACAAGGTCAGGGGTGGATATAGGAATTCCGTCAATTCTGATACGTTCCGAAAAATCCACGAGATGTGGAGAAGTATATAAGCCCGTCCTGTAGCCAGATGCAGTTAAGATTGATGCAATCATTGCTGCCGTAGACCCTTTACCGTTCGTGCCGGCAATATGGATTGTTGGATATTTTAATTCTGGATTACCGAGGAAAGCACAAAGTTTTTTAATATTATCCAGACCGAACTTCATCCCGAGCTTTTGAAGTCCGTATAAAAATTCCAGCGTTGCTGAATAATTATCCAATTTATTTTTCACATTAACTACAACCAACTTTTTATTATAGGAATGCAGGTTGAAGTATCCAAGCTCCCAATTATCTGCTGCACATCTTCAATATTGTTTTCAGAACAATATTTTTCGATACCTTCGGCGATATGAATAGCTGAAGCGGGGTCAATAAAATTAGCAGTACCAACTTGCACAGCCACCGCTCCGACAATAAGAAATTCTAATGCATCTTCGACGGTAAAGATACCTCCGATGCCGATCACAGGAATCTTTAACGCTTGCACGACTTCGTAAACTTTTGCCAACGCAACAGGTTTAATAGCAGGCCCGGATAGACCTCCTGTAACTGTAGATATTTTGGGTTTACGAGTTTTTACATCAACCGCTAGACCGACTAGAGTGTTTATAAGCGAAACCGCGTCGGCACCCTCGGCTTCGGCGGCTATGCCAAATTCCGATACGCGAGTTACGTTAGGAGTCAATTTAACGATTACCGGTTTCATTGTTCGTCGTCGAACTTCTTTTGTTATTTCCGCTGTCGCTTTTACGTTAGTACCAAAATTAAGCCCTCCCTCCTTCACATTCGGGCAGGATACGTTTATTTCGTAAGCGTCTATACCTTCAACCTGTTCCAACTTTTCGATAACTCTACAATATTCTTCAACGGTACTGCCTGCAACGTTGACGACAATTACCGTATCAAAGTTATTAAGTAGTGGAAGTTTTTCTTCAACAAACTTTTCTACGCCGATATTTGCTAAACCGATAGAGTTGATCATTCCGCTTGCAGTTTCTACTATTCTCGATGGCGGGTTCCCTTCGCGCGGTTTGGGCGTTAACGATTTAGTAATCAAACCACCCAAGCCATTAATATTTATGGAATCTGCAACTTCATCGCCGTATCCGAAAGTGCCCGATGCTACTAATACACGATTTTTAAACTCTACATTTCCTAATTTAAAAGTTGTTTTCATTTGTGAGTTATAGTATAATCTCGTTCAAATTAAAAACAGGCCCGTCTTTACACGTAAGTGAATATTTTTTACTCCCTTGCTTCATTTCCACAGCACAACCCTGACAAATTCCGAAACCGCATGCCATAAAAGTTTCGAGCGATACTTCGCATGGGACTTTGAATTCGTTTGTAATATCGATTAGTGCTTTTAGCATCGGAGTGGGCCCACATCCGTAAATTTTAATAACAGAGCAATCCACATTTAATAAATACTTGTGTAACAAATCGACTACGGTGCCGTGGTATCCCAAAGAACCGTCGTCTGTTGCGACATCTAAGTTTTTCAAGTATGCTGTAATTAGTAGGTCTTTCGTTCTGGCTCCTAAAAATGTTTTTATACTTTTCCCCTTTTTGTCTAAAGCTTTAGTGAGCAATGGAAGCGGAGCTACGCCTAAACCGCCGGCTATCAGTATAGAAATTGTTTCCTCTCCATTAATGTTGAAAGGTTTACCAAGAGGTCC
>JAHJRJ010000163.1 GCA_018830765.1 Bacteroidota bacterium
AAAGGATTTTCTCCTTGAAGTATTCCAACGTTTTTAATAAACCGTCACGCCGATTCACTTTCGGTTCCCAATTCAAAATCTTCTGTGCTCTCGTAATATCCGGTTGACGGATTTTCGGGTCATCTTCCGGAAGCGGAGTGAATATGATTTTGCTTTTGCTGTTAGTAATCTCTATTATCTCGCCGGCTAATTCGATCATGCTTAACTCATCCGGATTTCCGATGTTCACGGGATAAACTTCGTTCGAATTTAACAAGCGGTATATCCCTTCAATCAAATCATTTACGTAACAAACGCTTCTGGTTTGCGAACCGTCGCCGAACACAGTAACGTCTTCGCCTCTAAGTGCTTGCGCCATAAATGCCGGTATTGCTCTTCCGTCTTCTACTCGCATGCGCGGTCCGTAAGTATTGAAAATCCGAGCTATCCTTGTCTCCAATCCGTGGTAACGGTTGTAAGCCATCGTCAAAGCTTCTGCAAATCGTTTAGCTTCATCGTAAACGCCGCGTAATCCAATTGGGTTGACATTGCCCCAGTAGTTTTCATCTTGCGGATGAACGAGCGGGTCTCCGTAAACTTCAGAAGTAGATGCAAGCAGGAATTTTGCTTTTTTTGCTTTCGCTAAACCGAGTGCTTTGTGAGTTCCGAGTGACCCGACTTTTAGAGTTTGAATCGGTAGTTTTAGATAATCGATAGGACTTGCTGGCGACGCAAAGTGAAGTATGTTGTTAACCTGCCCCACGATAAAAATATATTCGGTTACGTCGTGCTTAATGAATCGGAATCTTTCGTTTCTGAAAAGATGTGCAATGTTAGCGACATCACCCGTTATTAAATTGTCGATACAAACAACATAGTGTCCTTCGGCGATAAGTCGCTCGCATAAATGTGAGCCGAGGAAGCCGGCTCCGCCCGTTACCACGCTCACGATTTTATTTGTCGCCATTTATTATTCGCCTTCCAATTCCGAAATATGTAAAGCCGGTTTCTTTCATAACATTAGGATCATATATGTTTCTACCATCAAAAATAACTGTTTTACGCATCAGTTTTTTCATCTTCTGAAAGTCCGGTCTGCGGAATTCATTCCACTCGGTAACTATTACTAAAGCATCCGCTCCCTTTAATGCATCGTAATTGTTTTCGAAATATTTTATTTTAATCCCGAACTTCTTTTTCGCTTCTTCAATCGCTACAGGGTCGTGGGCATGAATTTTTGCACCATGCTTTAACAATTCGTTTATAATTGTAATAGAGGGCGCTTCACGCATATCGTCGGTATTCGGTTTGAACGAAAGTCCCCATACTGCTACCAATTTGTTTTTTAGCTTATTATCAAAATACTTTGCTAATTTATAAACGATAATTTTTTTCTGCTCTTTGTTAACCTCTTCTACTGATTTTAGAATTTTGAAATTGTAGCCAAAGTTATCCGAAGTTTTTACAAGAGATGCAATATCTTTTGGGAAACACGAGCCGCCGTAACCGACACCCGGGAATAAGAACTGCGGACCTATTCTTTCGTCGGTTCCCACGCCTTTACGGACGTTATTCACATCTGCACCTACTTTTTCACAAAGGTTTGCTATCTCGTTCATGAATGTTACTTTAGTTGCCAAAAGGGCGTTCGCTGCATACTTAGTAAGTTCGGAACTCAACTCATCCATAAACAGAATCGGTTTTCCCGTGCGCACAAATGGATTGTATAAATCCTCCATTATTTTTGCAGCTCTTTCGCTCGTTGTTCCTACAACTACGCGGTCTGGCTTCATGAAATCGTTTATCGCAGCACCTTCTTTTAAAAACTCTGGGTTCGAAACAACGTCGAACTCGAAACCTGTTTCTCGTTTTATGATATCGCGTATCTTAAAAGCCGTACCGACGGGTGCGGTACTCTTGTTCACTATCACTTTATAGCCGTTCATGAATTTTCCGATTTGCTTGGCGACTTTCAGAACGTGTTTTAAATCGGCAGAGCCGTCTTCTGATTGAGGGGTTGGCAAAGCGAGGAATATAATATCGGTTTTTTTAACCGCCTCTTCCAGATTGGTTGTGAATTTTAATCTTTTCTCATGGATATTTTTCTTTAAAAGTTCTTCTAAACCGGGTTCATAGATTGGTGTTTTTCCTCTCTTGAGTGTTTCAATCTTCTTTTCGTCTATATCAACACAAATAACGTCGTTACCACTTTCGGCAAAACACGTACCGCCCACTAAACCTACATAACCTGTTCCGATAACACTTATTTTCAATTAAAAATACTCCTTTCAATATAATTGTTGTTAGAATAGCTTTGTAAGTATAGGAATTTTTTCTTTGACTTTCAAGTTTTGACTTTCCTACGTTTTTTTGTTATTATGATTACAGTTTTTTAAAGGAAAAAAATATGAAACTTGCAAAACAAACGACATTTATCTTCATTATTATAATTAGTGCACTCATGTTCAGTTGCTCCAAAAAGGAATCTGGAATGGAAGAAAAGCGGTTATACAAACTAGAGCGTGTCGGACCTGCTCAGGTCGTTCAGCTATATGCCGACGGTTTTGATAAATTATCTCCAAAGGAAAAGATATTCGCATATTATCTTAATCTTGCCGCAATCGCAGGTCGTGATATCGCAATCGATCAACATCACGTTAACGCATCGGAAGTCAGGGATATTTTCGAGCAAATATATCTTCATCAAAACGGAATTGACTCGACGGTTATGAGTAAGATTACTGAATACCTTAAATTATTTTGGATTAACAACGGCTATTACGATAATATTATATCTAAGAAATTCGTACCCCGAATAAGTTTCGATGAATTCAAAAGTGCTTGTGAAATCGCTGTGAAAAACGGCGCAAACTTTTTTACTAATGAAGAACCGTTCGAAAAGAAATTAGGTAGATTAAAAGACGTTATCTTTAATCCTGATTATCAACCTATGCTGACAAACAAAACTCCCGGAAATGATTGGATTAAAGAAAGTGCAGTTAACTTTTATGATAAGAATTTAAGGTATCCCGAAATTGAAAAATGGGCAAGGACTGGAAAAGAAAAATATCCTCTTAACTCAAAAGTCGTTAAAGAAAACGGGAAGATAATCGAAAAAGTTTGGCGTGCAGGTAATGATGGAATTCCTCCGGGCATCTATGCCTCCGATTTGAAAGCGGTCATTAAATATTTAGAAATGGCAAT
>JAHJRJ010000164.1 GCA_018830765.1 Bacteroidota bacterium
ATTAATATCGTAACCGTGCCTCGGAATAAACTTCTTATCTTCAACTTTGAAACCGATTAGTTTGCGGGTTAATCCGTTCTGTTTGGTCTTTAGTAACGCCTCTCTACCGATGAAATCGCCTTTCTCGAATTTAGTTATCCAATCGAGACCTGCTTCAAGCGGATTAGTGGATTGGTCGATGTCGTTTCCGTAGAGACAGAAGCCCATTTCGAGACGCAAAGTATCGCGAGCGCCTAAGCCGATCGGTTTAATTCCGAACTCTTTTCCCGCTTCGAAAATTGCTTCCCATACTTTTTCTCCAGTCGCAACATCAGAATTGAAGTATAGCTCAAAGCCCAATTCGCCCGTATAACCCGTTCGAGAAATTAACATATCAACTCCCGCCAATTTGCCCGAGATCGATGTATAATATTTCATATCTGAGAGATTCACACCGGTGAGCTTTTTCAGAGTATCGAGTGAATGTGGTCCCTGAACGGCGAGAAGAGAAAATTCATCACTCTTATCAATTAAATAAACATCTCCGAATATATTTTCTTGCATCCATCTAAAATCTTTATCTTTGTTGGCTGCGTTTACAACCAACATAAAATGAGTTCCTAAATTGTAAACGAGCAAATCGTCAACTATTCCGCCATCGGGATAGCACAGGGCTGAATATTGTACTTTTCCGGCTGTAAGCTTGCCTGCATCGTTCGTCGTAATTGTCTGTAAATAAGCGAGTGCATCTTTTCCGTGAATCTCTATCTCACCCATGTGCGATACGTCGAATACACCAACTGCATTACGGACTGTTTTTGTTTCATCTATTATTCCGCTATACTGAACCGGCATTTCGAAACCAGCGAAGGGGACAATCTTCCCCCCATTTTTTTTGTGAATATTAAAGAAAGCAGTTTGTTTCATAATTTATTTTTGTACTTTTTTCCAATCGGATAAAAATCTCTCGATGCCGATATCAGTGAGTGGATGTTTTATTAATTGTAAAAGAATTGCATAAGGTATTGTTGCAGCATCAGCGCCCATCATTGCAGCTTCAACTACGTGAAGAGGATGACGAATACTCGCTACTAACACCTGAGTTTCAAAATTATAGTTTCGATAGATTGTTAAGATTTGGCTAATAAGCTCCATTCCCGAAGTGCTGATATCGTCGAGACGACCGATGAACGGACTTACAAAGTAAGCGCCTGCTTTTGCCGCGAGCAAAGCTTGGTTCGGCGAAAAGCAAAGTGTTACGTTCGTGCGAATTCCTTCTGCTTTTAAACTTCGTGTTGCTTGTAAGCCATCCTTCGTCAAAGGAACTTTTACGATGATGTTGTCATGAATTTTAGCAAGCTCGTATGCTTCATGCAGCATCCCCTCATAGTCGAGTGAAATAACTTCTGCGCTAATTGGACCATCAACTATTGAGCATATCTCCTTAATAAGCTCTTTAAAATCCCGACCCTCTTTAGCAACTAAGCTGGGGTTTGTTGTAACGCCGTTAATCAAGCCCATCGAGTTGGCTTCACGAATTTCATTTATGTTTGCTGTGTCGATAAATAATTTCATATTTTATTCTCCGTGATAACTTTCTGTGACATCTTTATTTTGTTTGACCGAGAAGACAGTAAACTCATCTACACCCAATTTAGTATCTTCTTCTAACTTAATCAGAATTTTAAATTTAAGCATAATCTTAGTTAGCCGGCTAATTGTGCCTTCCCTAAAGTAAATAGCCAAACTCGGATGCACGCGAAGTTTCAGTCTAAATTCGTGCGTATCAGCTTTGAATCGGCGAACCCAGCGTTGGATGTGGTTAACTACGCTAGATTTAGAAAGTACAAGTCCACCGCCGCCGCAAACTGGACACGGCTCGGAGAAACTATGCATTATACTCTGCCGTATCCGTTGACGTGTAATTTGAGCAAGCCCGAATTCTGTTAACGGTAGAACTGTAACTCTAGCGCGGTCTTTTTTAAATTCCTTCTTTAGCTCGTCGTAAACCTTTTTGCGATTTCTTTCGTCGTCCAAATCTATAAAATCGACGATGATGATTCCGCCAATATCCCGTAACCGGAGTTGTCGACAAACTTCGCGCGCAGCTTCAAGGTTTGTTCTCAATGAATTCAACTCCTGTTCTTTTTTAGCGGCGTACCGACCGCTATTGACATCGACAACCACCATCGCTTCAGTTTGCTCTATTATTATGTATCCACCGCTTTTCAGCCATACTTTACGGCTCAGCGATGTGGCGATTTCTTTCTCGATCCCGTAAGCATCGAAAATAGGATCTCTTTCTTTGTAGAACTCTATCTTATCCAACATCTGAGGAGCAACCCACTTGACGTAAAGCCGGATTTCTTTGTATAATTTTTTTGAATCGACGACGACTCGCCCCACCTCTTCACTGAACAAATCTCTTATTACGCTTGAAGTTGTTGCCATATCCTTGAAAATCAGTGAGGGGGCTTTCTCGGTCTTTATCGTCTGTTCTATTTCTCTCCACCTCGAAATTAAATCTTCGAGGTCTGCCCGTAACAACTCTTCGGATTGTTCCATTGCAACCGTCCTGATTATAGTTCCGAAACCGCTCGGTAAAATAGAGCGCACAATTCTGCGTAGCCTTCTTTTCTCGCGGAAATTATTTATACGTTTTGAAACACCGATTTTATTATCGAACGGAAGCAATACAAGAAATCTTCCTGCCAACGATACTTCCGAAGTAACTCGTACACCTTTTTTCCCTACGGGTTCTTTCGTTACTTGAACGACGATTTCTTGCCCCTTTGTAATTTTGGGAATTTGTGGTTGGCTGGGTCTGTTTACGCGGGTTTGAGGTAAACCACCTTCTTTCGGTTTGTTGGAAGTCTCGGTTTCACTTTCATCATCGTCTTCGTCGGTATCTACATCGGCGTCTTCATCCCCGATTAATGCCGAGTACTCGTCAATTGTTGTAGCGATATCCGAAAAATGCAAGAAGGCATCCTGTTTCATACCGATATCAATAAAAGCCGCTTTGATACCGGGCATCACGCGGGCGACTCTGCCTAAATAAATATCGCCCACCATACGTTCCTTTTCAGGACTTTCTACGTATAATTCAGCGAGGCGCTCATCCTCTGTTATAGCAATCCGGATTTCATTCGCGGTTGCATTGATAATAATCTCTTTCTTCATTGAGTGTATTTCGTCCCTTCATTCTATTGTGTTGTATCATGCAGCGCCACCACCGGGTCGTTGCCGGGGCGAAGACTTGGAACGAAAATGACAAATTCGTCCTGAACCTCTCGGACGAATAACACACTCGTTTATCAATGAAATATCCGAATGTCAAGATCGTTAACCAAAAACTTGCTGCGATTTCTGTTAGTTTTATCATATTGTTTGTAATTTTACTCAAATTCTCGCTTTTATTGCGCTATTAACAATATAAAGTTACAAAAATTAATAACAGTTTGCAACATCTTTAAATGTTTATATCTTCCCAAAGTTCGATGTGGTTGCCATCCAAATCTTCCACCAAGGCAAACTTGCCCTCATCATATATCTCGATGCCTTTTACTTTTGCGCCGTGTTTTCTTAAATGATCGAAGACTTTCTCCAAATCGTAAACCCGTAAATTAATTGTAAAAGCACGTTCCTTTGGGATTGATTTATTTTTCAGAGGCATTATCGAGAAGATTGAATTATTGATGCCTAAATATTATGATACTAAAATATTTTGTTTAGGTCAAGTCGTAACTGATGTTACGCAACAGTCCCGACTTGTCGGGATGGAACTGAAAAATCCCTGCCTGCGGCCCACTCCGCCGAGCAGAGCGAGGCGAGCAGGCAGGCGAAATTCTATTAATCCATAAATCCATCCGTCTGCTGACGGACTCCAATATTTTGCTTCTTCCACTCCAGATACCTCCTCCATACTCTAAACCAAATTCGGGCGATGGAATCGATTGCATCGAAGAAGGCTGCAATATTCATAAAATCCAAAACATTGTTGTTGGATTCTCCGTAACCGATAATAAAATCTCTTTTAGCAAGTTCATCGTCAACTTTGCGAAGGAATGATGCTTGATAATCCGAGTCGGCTTTCATGTCCCGCAATGGATAGCCGTCAGGGTCGTAGAAAAATCTCTCGTTGTCTTTGTCTATCTGAAAATGTTTTTTGATTGCCTTGTCCCAAGATTCTTCAATGACTTCGTGAAGTTTAAAACCTTTTGAAAAATCCCTAGCATCGCAGTGAAGCGGCATGTGGGCGTCTGCGATGTAATGACTTAACATAAACATCCTCAGGGCTATGTGATTACTAGACGGTGAGACAGGCGAGCCTTTGTCCTCGCTCTGCTGTATTTTGAGATTATCGACAATTGAGTGGGAGAGAGCCTCACAGCGGTTTGGTAAATTATCGTCTTTGTTGACTGTGAAAGGCTTTTTGTAAAGCGGTGATTTCTTTCCGTGCTTGAGCAATAGAGAAGTTGAGGGTAGTAAACGAAATTGGTATTGGCCTTCTGATGATGGAGAGATTTTTAAAACATGACTTGAAGCCATATCTTTGATAACATCATCAGGGTACCACGCGCCCTGTAGAACATCGTCCTTGTGGTCCTTGTAAAATTTTATGAGAGCTTTTACGACATTTTTATCTTCAACTTTCGTAAAGCCTGTTTCCTCCAACCTTTTTATTACCCTGAACGCCAGCCATGCGTGTGTGAATTTTTTCATAGTGACCTCCAATAATTTTTGTTCTGAATTCTTCTTGAAAATTCATTCTTTCTACAGACCGGGTTCATTATACAACGCCTTAATCTCAACCTCAGTCAACGTGCGGCTATAAATCCGTACCTCGTCGATAATACCCCTGAATCTTTTGTATGTCATATCACCGATAAATGCGGTTATTACATCTCAGAATCAAGTGTTTATCGCATTTTAAAGAGTTATGATCTTGTCACGAGTCCGGTGTACATCGTCATGGCAGCATCAGATAAATTCCGTCATCCGACCAATTGCATACATGAACTGTGGCAGACTGACTTCACATACTTCAAAGTTGTTGGCTGGGGTTGGTACTATCTCGGGAGTGTTCTGGATGATTACTCGAGGTACATTATCGCATGGAAATTATTCGCGACGATGTCAGCAGGTGACGTGAAAGAGCTTCTGGATCTGGCAGTCGGGAAGACCGGAGTAGAACATATTGCGGTCAGACATCGGCCAAGACTCCTGTCCGATAATGGACCGTGTTATCTTTCGGGTGAGCTTGAAAAGTACCTTCGGAAACGTGGTATTGCTCATACACGAGGCGCACCTTACCATCCCATGACACAGGGAAAGATTGAAAGGTTCCATCGGTCGATGAAGAATGAGGTAAAGCTCCAGCATTACTATTTGCCCGGTGAATTAGAACAGGAAATTGATCGCTTTATCCACTACTATAACAACGAACGATACCATGAATCACTCAACAACGTGACACCGGCCGATGTCTATTTTAACAGGAATAAACAAATTGAAAATCGACGAGAACAATTGAAATGGAAAACATTGAACTTAAGAAAGATACAAAACCTAACACCTAATAAATTACAAAAATTAACAAATAACATCTTGACTATATCAAAAATTATCTCTTAATTTATGTCACTAATTGTCCAAAATGCTTTGAAGACTTACAGCGATAGATATGTCTTTCGCTAATACGGAGACATTCTGCCGCATTTGATACCGTCAGTTCACCGGATTTTATCCGAGTTAGTACTTTCAATCGTTCGATTTCTTTTTGGCTCATAGTCAGGTTTGTTTGCATTCCGAGATTCCTTTTTAATAATGAGAACCTCAAATTTAATATTTATCCCGATATTTTCGGGCTGTACCCTGACATTCCCGCCTGCACGTCGGGCAGGTCTACTGAGCGTTATACCTGACATTTTCGCTGGGCTATTACAAAAAAGAAAATTCTTGCTTATTTTATCCCTTTTATTTAAGTTTCAATGTTAATTTCAATAAGGAAAGTATATTTTATGGGAAATAAGTCAAGAATACTTATCGTTGATGATGACGCTGAGTTTAGAAATATTATCACGATTGGTATATCAAATAATCTTGATAGTGAAATTGATGAAGCAGAGGATGGAGTTCGGGCAATTAATTTCATTAACACAAAGTATTATGATTTGGTGTTATTGGATTTTCAAATGCCTCAAATTAAGGGGATGGAGGTGCTTGAATATATAAAATTAAATGTCCCTTCTACTGAGGTAATTATGATTACAGGGACAAATGATATTCAACTAGCAATTCAGGCAATAAAAAAGGGAGCTTACGATTATATAACAAAACCGATTAGAACTGATCAGCTTTTAATTTCAATAAATCGTGCATTAGAAGCTCATTATCTGCGTCAAAAATTAAATGCAATTGAACGATGTAGAATTGAAGATAAAATTATTGGAGAGAGCGAAGTTTGGTTGGCTTTACTCGAAAAAGCAAAAGTTTATGCTAATAGTGATGCGTTAATTTATATCGAGGGAGAGACCGGCTCAGGTAAAGAGGTAATAGCAAAATATATTCATTTGAATAGTCCGAGAAAATCAAAACCACTGATTACTGTTGATTGCAGTGTAATTGCTGATTCAATTATAGAATCTGAATTATTCGGGCATGTGAAAGGCGCATACACCGGGGCTGAATCAGCAAAGGAAGGACTGATTGAATTATCGAATGAAGGGATTCTTTTTATTGATGAAATTGGGTCCATCGAGAAAAAATTTCAACAGAAATTATTAAAGTTTGTTGAAACAAAAACCATTCGTCGTATGGGAGATTTGCATGAAAAAACAATTGATACAAGAATTATTGTAGCTTCAAATAAAAATTTACAACATGAAATTAAAGAAGGCAGATTCATAGAAGATCTTTGGTATAGATTGAATGTATTAAAACTTACAGTTCCTCCGTTGCGAAACCGGAAGGAAGATATTTTACCATTGGCAAATTATTTTGCCAAAAGGTTTTCACATGGTACAGAAGCCAAGATAATTAAAACTGAAACGGCAGAATTACTCGAGAAATATTCATGGCCCGGAAATATAAGAGAACTTCAAACAACAATTCAACGTGCATGTCTGATATCAGATGATGGCTATATTACTCCTGAAGATATTTCCCTGGAAACACACATTTCCAACGTCCTGCATTCAACTAATGTAAATTTAATTTCTTTATGGGAAGCCGAGAAAAATCATATCGTATCTGTATTAGATAATGTTAATTGGAACATCTCAAAAGCTGCTAAAATTTTACAAATAGGCAGAAATACATTGTATGGGAAACTTAAAGAATACAATCTCAAGGTAGATGAATCTTTTTAAGTAAACCTCATTCTTTTCCATTAAAATATCCCGTTCTATTTTCGAACAATGTTCAAATATTGAACATTGTTATTTTAATTTCAATTCTGATTTCCTTCTAAATTAGTTAAAAATCGACACTTTTTCTGGAAAATTAATTTTTCAGAGGTGGCACATCTATTGAATGTATAACTCCATCATAATTATTATTAAAAATTATTAACAGGAAGAGATTTGGATGAATACCGAACCTAAAACAAAAGAAACTAAAATAATAACATCATCTGAACAAGAAATTTTAATCCAAAATATGGAAGCAATAGAAGGTTATTTACGAAGAATAAAAACAAGGAATGATTATTCAACGCTAACCGCATCAGATATACTTGCGATTGATCATTTTGTTACGAGAATAAATGAGTTAATAAAAAAATGAAATAGATATCTAGTTTTTTTTTAAAAAAATCAACAATGAGAAAAAAAGCAATGAAAAAACTTTACTTTGTTATCGCCTTTTTAACTTTAATTTGTTTGAACAATTCTTTTGCTCAAACAGCAGACCCGCCTTCAGGGTCTGGAACAGTCGAAGCTCCTTATCTGGTTACAACATTGAATAATCTTTACTGGATCACCCAAAATTCCGCACAATGGAATAAAGTTTACAAACAGACTGCCGATATTGATGCTTCCGCAACATCCACATGGGCAAAAAAATTTCCAACAATTGGTAATTAGTTATCCCTTAAAAAGTCGTTTTTAACACTGGATAAGACTTTGGTGGTACAAAAAACACTCTTAAGACGTAATAGAAAAATAGCAAAAAATATTTGAACATCTCTTTCCACTTCCTCATCATCCTTTTGAAATTG
>JAHJRJ010000165.1 GCA_018830765.1 Bacteroidota bacterium
AACGGGAAGAAGACGAAGAATTGTGCAGTCATCATCGCCTGCTGTTGGGTTCGTGAGATTGTGGAAACAAAAATTCCCAAACCTAATGTGGTCATGATGAACAATGCACTCAAACCGAAAAGTAAGATCACACTTCCTTTAATCGGTATGTCAAACCAGATTACTGCAATAGTGAGTACGAGTGCCATGTCGATAAATCCGATAATTACATAGGGAGTAATTTTACCGATTATTAATTGGTAAGGTTTGATGGGTGTTACGAGTAACTGTTCGAGTGTGCCGATCTCTTTTTCACGCACGATAGCAACCGATGTCAGCGTCATCGTTATTATCAAAAGTACGAGAGCAATAACGCCCGGCACCATAAAATTAGCACTGCGTAAGTCGGGATTAAACCAGACACGAGGCTCAGCAGATATTAACGGGATACGAATGGGCAATGCTGAGATCTTCTTTGCTAAAATGTTTTTCGAATAACGGGAAATAATTTGCGTAGCGTAGCTCAAACTTATATTTGCGGTGTTTGCGTCGGAGCCGTCGGCGATTAACGCAATATCGGCTTGATTACCCGACAATATTTTTTTCGAGAAATCGCGCGGGATGATTATTGCGAGCGTAACCTCGCTCCGGTCGAGATATGTGTCAATCTGCTTTGGACTTTCTACGCTTCCCAAAAGCGTGAAGTGTCCTGAAGTTACAAATTGAGAAACGAATTCGCGACTTTTGAAAGAACCATCCAAATCACATATCAATAATCCGATATTTTTAATATCGAGAGTAGCTGCATAACCAAGTATAATTATCTGTAAGATGGGAACGATAAAAATAATCGGCAGCATCCTTTTATCGCGTCTGATCTGTAAAAATTCTTTTATAATAAGTTCTCTGATAATTCTCATCTGGAAATATCCTTATGCATTCTGGCTGTACTTATTACCAAAATTAAAGAACAAAATATCAGTAAGAAAACAAGTTGTTCTCCAAATGCCGCCATTCCGACACCTTTGACCATCACCGCCCTAACTGCGACCAGATAATACTTCGCGGGAATTATATGTGTAATCGCTTGTAGCCACCACGGCATATTCTTGATGGAAAAAATAAACCCCGACAGCAAAAAAGTGGGAAGTAGTGACGAAAGTATGGATACAATAAAAGCAACAGCTTGAGTCTTCGCGAATGTGGATATCAGAAGTCCTTGACCCAATGCCCCCAACAGAAATAGTATAGTCGCCAGATAAAATAAAAATATACTGCCTTCGATTTTCACATCGAACATTAAAGCGCTCATTATCAATACGAAAGTTGTGGCGATTAATGAGATTAACAAGTAGGGAATTGTTTTGCCTACAATGATTTCGTGCGATTTTAACGGTGAAACGATTATTTGTTCCATAGTTCCCTGTTCTTTTTCCCGGACGATAGAAAGACTTGTTGAAACTACAGCAACCAGCATTAGGATCATCCCAAACAAACCGGGGATTAGAAATTTCGAACTTTTTAATTCGGGATTATACCACAAGCGCGGTTGAGGATTAACAGGTGTTGTAAATTTGATACCCTGTTTGGTTAAGTTATCGATCAATATTTTCGTGGAATAATTTTGCACAGCAGTCTTAATGTATCCCAGCGCAGTTGCAGCCGTGTTAGCGTTTGCGCCGTCTATAATTATTTGCACGACAGCTTCACGACCCGAGTAAATGTTTTTAGAGAAATCATTTGGGATTACAATTGCGGCGAGTATCGTTCCTTCCTCTAAAAGGATATCAATATCACGCCGATTGTTAATATCTATGGAAACGTTGAAATACTCGGTATGTTTGAAAGATTCGATAAAACGAATACTAGCTTGGCTTTTATCCTCGCAATAAAAGCCGAGGGAAATATGTTTTACATCGAAATTCAGTGCATAACCGACCATTATAAGTAAGAACGAAGGCATTAAAAGTAATAACAATAACCCGCGGACATCCCTTCGAATTTGTCTGAATTCTTTTTGAACAATTGGCAATATGTTGAAGCTGAGATTCATTTACCCGCTTCCGACTCTCTCCGCAGTATAGTGAATAAACACATCTTCCAAAGAAGGAGTTATTAAATCGATTCTATCTAACTGAATACCGGAAGATTCCAAAGTTTGTACAATTGCTTGCCGTCCTTCATTACCGATTGATGTACTAACGTGAAAAGCCATACCGAAGATCGAGGTTTCCTTAACCCAACTTTGATACATCAGTAATTCCATTGCTTCAACCGGTTGATTGCAGTGTACTTCGTATATTTCGAAAGCCTCTAAGTTTTTCTTCAATAGCGTAGGGCTACCAATAGCTTTAATTTTCCCGTTCATTATAAGTCCGAGGCGGTGGCAGTGTTCGGCTTCGTCGAGATAATGTGTGGTTACAAAAATTGTTATACCACCTTCAGCTAATGAATAGATAAGGTCCCAGAAATTCCTTCTGGATATCGGGTCAACGCTTGCCGTCGGCTCATCCAAAAAAACTATTTTAGGTTTGTGCAATATAGCGCAACCGAGAGCTAAACGCTGCTTCCACCCCCCGGCAAGTTCCCGTGTAAGTGTTTTCTCTCTTCCAACAAGGTCAGCCATTTGAAGAATCCAAATTTTACTTTCCGCCAAATGTTGATTTCTAAGTCCGTAAACTCCACCGTAAAAATTTATATTTTCCTCAACTGACAAATCTTCATATAAAGAAAATTTTTGAGACATATATCCGATAATTTCTTTTACTTTATCAGGTTGGTAGTTAATGCTGTACCCGCCAACAAAAGCGGTACCGGTTGTCGGCTTGATTAAACCACACAACATTTTGATAGTTGTAGATTTGCCGGCACCGTTAGGACCTAAAAAACCGAAAATCTCACCCGTCTTTACTTCAAAGTTGACGTTGTCCACGGCAAGAAAATTATCGAACCGTTTCACCAAGTTCTCTACTCTAATCGCAGATTGTGTATTTGATGTGAAATTAGTTTCCATTTGTTATAAGAGAGATAAACACATCTTCCATAGATGGAACTATCTCGCGAAAGTTAATTAAAGAAATTTGTTCTTTATTAAGGCTCTCCATAATTTTGTTTGTGGTTTCTATATCATCTACCGGCGAAACATGTAACCGGTCACCAAACATCTGAACGTCCGAGAGGTAATCTGCATTTTTGAGTATGTTAAATGCACGACGCACGTCATCAGTTACCACCTCGATAACTTTTCGTTTGAACAACGCACGAATTTCGTTAGGCTTGTCACAAACCAAGATTTTGCCTTTGTTCATTAAGGCAACTCTGTTGCATCGCTCAGCTTCGTCGAGATAAGGTGTGGCGAGAAATATTGTAATTCCGGTTTTTAATAGTGCAGATAAAATTTTCCAAAAGTCGCGGCGCGACACAGGGTCAACGCCCGTCGTTGGTTCGTCTAAAAATATTATTTGCGGTCTATGAATCAACGTACAGACGAGCGCCAACTTTTGCTTCATCCCCCCCGATAAATATTCGGCAAGACGGTTTTTAAATTGAGTGAGTTGGGTAAATTCGAGAAGTTCTTTTTTCCTGTCAGAATAATCTTTTTCTCTGTGAATCCCTGCAAAAAAATCTATGTTTTCATCCACAGTTAGATCGCCATACAAAGTAAATCGTTGCGACAGGTAGCCGATATTATGTTTAATTTCTTTTCGGTGGAATTTAGTATCAAACCCAAGTATCTTCAATTCACCCGAATTGGGTCTCAGAATTCCACAAAGTATTCGTATAAGTGTGGACTTACCCGCCCCGTCGGGACCAACGATGCTGAATATTTCGCTTCTCCTTACATCAAAAAAAATATCCGACAGGACGGTAAGTTCACCAAACTTCTTACTCAATCCGGTCGCCTCTATTACACTTGAGCTCATTTTATATCGTCTATAGATAAGCTCACATCAGCCGGTAAACCTGCTTTGAGTATGTGGTCGGGATTCGGTACTTTTACTTTAACGCCGAAAACAAGTTTGACTCTTTCTTCTTTGGTCTGAATATGTTTAGGAGTGAACTCCGCTTCGGGAGAGATGTACACAACCTCGCCAGGAAAATTTTTATCTAGAAAAGAATCTATTGTTACATCAGCTTTATTTCCGAGCTGCACTTTTCCTAATTGTGTCTCAGGCAAATAAACCATAATTTCTATCTCATCTAAATTCGCTATGTGGAACATCGGCATTCCAGCTCCTGCCAATTCTCCTTTTTCGACCATTCGTTTTGTAACATAACCGGATATCGGCGCTAAAACAGAACAGTCGCTCACTTTCTTTTTTAGTCCGTCCGCTTGTGCCACTGCCTGGTCGAAACGAGCTTTAGCGGCATCAATTTCTTCAGAACGCGCGCCACTCTTTAATTTTTCCAACAGTTGCTTCGCCGAATTATATTGAGCTTGCGCTATAGTAAAACGCGTTTTCGCGTCGTCCATTTGCTTAACGCTGATACTATTTGTCGAGAATAAATTTTCAGCACGCCGGTAATCTTCACTCACATTTTCAAAGTTTGCCCCTGCCTGCTTCAACGCCTCCTCAGCTTGTTCTAAATCCTCTTTCCTTGTGCCTTTTACAAGCAGTGCTAATTGGGCTTCCGCGACACGTACAGCGGCAAGAGCTTGACGATATTGGATTTCATAATCGGTTCGGTCAAGAATTGCTAACGTGTCGCCGGTAGTTACATTATTGCCCTCATTAACTAACAAGCCAACAACCTCTCCCGAAACCTTCGAACTAATAGTGGCTTCTACGGCTTCTAATGTTCCCGATAATAATATCTTATCGTTTTTTAAATCTGAGCAAGCTCCGCATATTAGGATTAGGAAGAATAATAAGAGTAGTCTTTTCATATATCACCAAAATTTTGTGAAATTTCTACCGGGAATATACTGAAAGAGGTATGGATAAACAAGTTAATATTGCGTGAAAACCTTATTCCCGCAGTTTATACGTTTTATCACCGCTGGCCTGAAATTTACTTACCCAATTACGGTTGGATACCCATAGACCCACAAGCTGGCGATAAGCCCTCACCCGGCGACCAAGCAATTAATATTGGTCATCTGCCGAACAGATTTTTAATAACGACTCACAGCGGCGGTAACTCGGAGTATATGGGTTGGTATTATAATTCCTACGAAACATACTCTACCGACCCGCAAATAAAAGTAAACATCGAGACATTTGGAGAGTGGGAACCGATTAAATAGTTAGCAGTTAAAGCAACTTAAAAAATTCTTCAATTTTACCTTGAGATATACAGCCCGGCAGTGCTGGACAGGTTGCTGCAAACCAACCATCATCATCTTTTTCGAGTATAATTTTAAAATCCATTCTGATGTTACGGAACAATATCGTTTTTTTCTTTGCGTGCTTTGCGACCTTCCTTTGCGATCTCTGCGTTAAATTTTTAACCGCAAAGTCCACAGAGAATGCGCAAAGAACGCAAAGAGAGATAAATTAGTATAATCTTGAATTCGGAAAAATGCTGTTCTTGCGTAACATCAATTATTCATCTCAATAATACGAGTTTTCGGGCTTCAACATAGTTTCCAGCTTGGATGCGGTAGAAATATACTCCTCCAGCCAACCCACTTGCATCGAAATGTA